>JBEBAF010000258.1:0-2707 GCA_041159045.1 Actinomycetota bacterium | reverse complement strand
CGGCCTACATCCATTCGGTGCTCGTGCAAGAGCGACGCGGAATGTTGCGAGTCTGGAACCTTTCGTTGTTGCTCGCGACCTTCAGTCTCACGATCCTCGGAACGTTCCTCACCCGATCGGGTGTGTTGAATAGCGTGCATGCGTTCAGTGAAAGCGACATCGGCACGTATCTGCTCGTCTTCTTCGGAATCATCGTCGTGGTGTCGCTCGGGCTGATCGGATGGCGCGGAGACGAACTGCGAGCGCCCGGTGCAATCGACTCACCCGTGTCGCGTGAAGGTGCGTTTCTTGCGAACAACGTTCTTTTCAGTGTCTTTGCTTTCATCGTGTTGCTCGGCACGGTGTTCCCGCTGATCATCGAGGCCCTGCAGAATCGACAGATCTCGGTGGCAGAACCGTTCTTCGACCGTTTGTCGACACCGATCGGCATCACGATGCTCGCTCTCATGTGCATCGCGCCGGTCCTTCCCTGGCGGAAGGCGTCGGGTGAACTGCTGCGCGATCGCTTGTTCTGGCCCGCGTGGTGCGGCATCGCCGCGCTCGTTGTCAGCATCCTCGTCGGAGCCGACGGACTTGCGCCGCTGCTCGCGTTCACTCTGGGGGGCTTCGCCGGCGGCGCAGCCTTGCGCCAGGTTGTGCTTGCCACTCGAAGGCAGGGATGGCGTGGCCTTGTTGGTCGTGCAAACGGCGGGATGATCGTTCACGTCGGTGTCATCCTCATCGCGGTTGCGCTGTCTGCCTCGAATGCCTACACACGATCGCTGGAGATGAACCTTGAGCAGGATCGTCCTGCGCGATTCGGCGGGCACACATTCGAACTCGTCGGGTTCGAGGAAGTGAAGGACGATCGCAGTACGGGAGTCAAGGCGCTCGTGTCGATCGATGGTGGACAGCCGTACGCACCGGCGATCACAAAGTTCACGAACATGGGAATGAACGTCGGTACGCCGTCGGTGAAGTCGAGCTGGCGATACGACCTGTACCTCACCCTCGAGCCACCGGTGAAGAAGGATTCTGGTGAAGCGAGAATCAAGGTCTTCATCAAGCCGCTCGTGATGTGGATGTGGATCGGCGGGGCAATGATGGCAGTCGGAACGCTGTTGTCAGCATTCCCCGGAAAGCGCCGTCGTCGGCCAACCGATCCGACGTCGGCACCGGTGCCTGACCGAGAAAGTCGGAGTCGGGCGTGACGCAGCGTTCATTCGTCGCGCGACGGATCGTTCCTCTCGTTGCCGTTGTCCTCATTGCATTCTTCATCGTTCTCGCGGTGTCGAAGCCGCGCACCGACACCGATATTTCATCTCCGCTGATCGGCAATGCAGCGCCCGCCGTGGTGTCAACTGTCGTAGGTGGTGGTGAATTCGACCTCGCACGCCGCAAGGGTTCGTGGGTGGTCCTGAACTTTTTCAACAGCACGTGCGTGCCCTGTCGAAATGAACATCCGGAACTCGTCAAGTTCGCCGCGGAACAAAACAAGATCGATGACGGTGCGGAATTGTTCACGGTCGTCAACGACGACACCGATGGGGCAGTGTCCGCGTTCTTCGAAAAGAACGGTGGCGAGTGGCCGAAGGTTCGCGACCCCGACGGAACCATCGCCGTGGCTTTCGGCGTTGCCAAAGTGCCCGAAACGTGGGTCATCGATCCGACAGGCTTCGTTCGCATGCGAGTCGCGGGTGAAACCACCGCGTCGTTTCTCTCCACGCGCATCAGTGCGATGCGGAACATGATGTCCGGGGTCGGCTCGTGAAGCGTGTGAAGTCTCTTCCCGTGTGGGGGCTGATGCTCGTACTCACCGTTGCACTGCTGGCATTCGGCGCGTCACGTTCGGGCGGGCCGTCAACCGCGGCCGAACGGATCGATGGAATTTCGAAGCGTCTCGCATGTCCGACGTGCAGTGGTGAAAGCGTCTACGTCAGCCGCGCATCGGCCGCTGAATCCATCCGGAACGAGATCGCACGTCAGGTGTCGGCCGGTCAGCGTTCCGACAACGAAATCGTCTCGTACATCGAAGACCGATTCCCCGGAAGCCTCTTGTTGCCACCGGCCGAAGGAGTCGACTCGCTCGTATGGGTTCTGCCCGTTGTCGCCCTCGTGTGTGGATTCGGCGGGCTGGTTGTGGTGTTCCGCCGATGGAAGCGAGAAGGTGCGGTCGAGGCCACCGACGACGATGTCGCCGTCGTCTCAAGTGCGCTCCGAGAATTCGACGATCCAACCGACGACGACAACATTTGACACGGAGACGGAACGATGGACGAGTCAGCGCGCCGTAATCTCGAAGAAGAGCGGAATTTTCTGCTCGCTTCGCTTCGTGATCTCGAGCGCGAACGTGAAGCAGGCGATGTCGACACCGACGACTACGTCGAGTTGAAGAGCAGCTACACCGCGCGTGCCGCAGAGATCATCAGAACCCTCGAAGGGGCCGACGAACCCAAATTCCAGAATGACGACAATCGCCCGGCTGGCGGCTGGCGTCGCCGTCTGATCGGCGCTTTGGTCATTCTCGTCGTTGCCGTTGGGTTGGGTGTCTTCGTGGCGCGCCAGAGCGGGCAGCGTTTGCCCGGTCAAACCGCATCGGGTGGTGGAGCCGATGGCACGGCGCAGAAGCTCGCTCAGGCTCGGCAACTGAATTTCAACGATCCGATCGCGGCGATCAATCTGTACAGCGACGTATTGAAGGTCGACCCCGACAACGTCGAGGCGCTGA
>JBEBAF010000257.1:0-3711 GCA_041159045.1 Actinomycetota bacterium | reverse complement strand
CTTCTGCGGGAACCGTCGCGCTCGCGTCGGCTCTTCAACTTCTCCGCGTCATCAGACCCGACCACCTCGTTTACGGTCGATACCTCGAAGCCGTGTCGCCCGTGTTCGTCATGTTCGGGGTTGTTGCCGTTCTCTCGGGATCGCATCGCGCGCGTCGCGCATGGCTCGGGTCGATCGTGGCCACCGTTGCATGTACGGCAATACTCGGCGCAGCGGCTCGACGCGATGAATTGCACGCAATGACGTCCGCCCGCAAATTCTTTGCGATTCCGAACGCGATCGCGCTCGACTGGGCTCTCAAAGCAACGAAGCCCGCGGGCTACGTATCACTCACCATTGCGTTCGTGCTGTTGTCGCTCGCTCTCTTCGTTCTTCATCGCCGCAATGCCGTGCTGTTCCTCGCGGTACTCGCGACGATTTCTTTCGCCGCCACCACGATGACCGCAATGAAAACCGTGGTGCCGTACCGCGATTACTTCGATCAACTCACGCTCGATGATTCGATTCGCGAGCTCGCGGCACATGATTCGCGCGCAACGACGATCATGTTCGACGCCGGCGGATTGGGTGGCCAGACCTACTACGACTATCGATACCTTCTCCATCCCATCCAGGTTGAACGAGCCGACGTGATGTGGATCGACAGGGCACCTTTGCGGTGCGTCATCGGTTCGGCCGAGCGGGCACCCGAAGACACCGGATGGGTGGTTGTCGCAAAGGAAAATGATCAGTCGTCGCGTGGCAAACAGGAGCGCGGAAACATCGTGCTGTGGAAGCGCACAGGAGTAGATTCGTGCTGATATGAGCCCCTCAGAGAATCTCTGCGACGTCAGCGTCGTCCTGCCGATCTACAACGAACGCGGACACCTGCGCGACGAGATTTCACGAATCAAGAAGGCTCTCGACGAATCGAAATACTCCTACGAGATCATCGTCATCGACGACGGATCGAACGACGGGTCCGAACACGACCTCGAAACCATCCCCGACATCCGATTGATCCGTCACCCAACGAACCGCGGTTCGGGTGCGGCGCGTCGCACCGGCACCAACGCGGCCGTCGGACGCGTGGTCGTGTGGACCGACGTCGACATGACCTACCCCAACGATGAAATTCCCTGGCTCGTCGACCAGATGCAGGGCTACGACCACGTCGTGGGCGCGCGCCGCACCGAAGAGGGAACCCTGAAACTCTTCCGCAAACCCGCGAAGTGGTTCATTCGCAAGTTGGCGAGCTACCTCACCGAAACCGACATCAAAGACTTGAACTCGGGATTGCGCGCGTTCCGCCGCGACGTCGCCGTGCAGTACACACACCATTTGCCGAACGGGTTCTCCTGCGTCACCACTCTCACGATGTCGTTCCTCGCCAACGGTTACAGCGTCGGCTACGTGCCGATCGACTACTTCCCCCGCGCAGGTCGCTCGAAGTTCCATTGGTGGCGCGACACCAAGCGCTACATCCTCCAGGTCATCCGCATGACGTTGTCGTACAACCCGCTGAAGGTGTTCCTGCCGGTTGGTGGCCTCCTGTTCATCATCGGTTTGGGCAAGCTCGGATACGACTGGACGAACCGAGATTTCCGTCTGTCGACGAACACGCTGCTCATCTTCTTCGCGGCGCTGCAGGTCACGACGCTCGGCCTGCTGGCCGACCTCGTCGTACGCTCCACACGTCGTCGACTCGACGTCGATCCCGTCTGATAGCGACCATCGTGCACGGCCTCTTCGCGTATTCGGGCCCCGACACACTCGCGGCGTCGCGCTGGTCGGAAGCGATGGCGGCACGCGGCTGGACGAACATCGAATCCGCAACCGTAGGAACTGCGACTGTGGGAGTTTTCGGGCACGGCGCAGTCGCGCGAATGTCCGACAACGGTGGCGGCCCGTGCGCATTCTTCGGGTCGGCCGCGTTGCGATGCACGTCGAGCGCCGAATCACTTCTCGACAACGACCCGGACGACGTGGTCGCAGTGGGTATCGATGTTTCACGGAACAACGGGCAACTCGTCTGTGCAGCGGGGCGCGGAAGTCACAGGTTGTTCACTCACGTCGACCCCGACGGCGGCACGTGGGTTTCGAGTTCGCTCGTTGCCCTGCGATGCGCGCTTCCCCATCTCAGCCTCGACCGCTCGTACGAAGACTTTCTGCTCGGATTCGGATTCGTTCCCGAACCGCATTCGATGTACTCGGGCGTGAAAGTGGTGAAGGCGGGCACGCGTGATGCGGGAGATGCCGCTCACACCGTCACGCCAATCACGTTCGCGCCAAACACATCGAACGATCGCGACGAAATCATCGACGCCCTCCACGAAGCACTGGTCGCAACGATTCTCGAACAGGCCGGCGACCACAAGCGACACGCCGTTCTCCTCGGAGGTTTCGACTCGGCGTTGGTTGCTGCCGTTCTCGTGTCGCTCGGTCATGAAGTCGAGACGTACACGTTCCGATTCGCTGACTCGACCTACGTTCAGCGCAATGTCGAAGCGTTGACGGCACATCTCGGCGTTCGCCACCGTTGGGTCGACTTCGATTCTTCGGTGATTGCGACCAACCTGCGCGATTTTGCCAACGTGTTCACGCAGCCCGGTTCGCAGCCGCACTATCAAATCCATACTTTGCACGCGGCACGACAGATCGCAGCCGACGGGCACACTCACAT
This sequence comes from Actinomycetota bacterium, assembly GCA_041159045.1. Taxonomy (GTDB): domain Bacteria; phylum Actinomycetota; class Acidimicrobiia; order Acidimicrobiales; family Ilumatobacteraceae; genus F1-20-MAGs119. The sequence goes on along the minus strand of JBEBAF010000257.1, from coordinate 1,049 downwards.
CTTCACGGGCGACGGCTGCGATGCGATTTTCCTCGGCTACCCCACCGTCAGTCGTCGCGCCGCCATCTCGTCGGCCGTCAAGCGTGCACCCAAGTCGCTCACGAAAGCGGGCATCGCGGCACTTTCGCTTGGCACTGTCGATCGGCATCTTGGCCACGTCGCGCGAATGATGCGGGGCACGCTGCGCAACCGTTTGCTTCCCGACACCGTCGGAGCTCATCTTCCGACCCAAGTCATCGACTCGGTCACGCTCGGACGCCTGAGACTTCCTCCTGCACCACAGCAAACCGAAGACATCGTCACCGTTCGAACACGTCTTGCCTCCGGTCTCGAACTCCTCAACCGGACGCAGCTTGCGTTCAATGGCAACGGCCTGAACGGCCAGAGCAAAGTGAAAGTCGATGGATCCGTTGCCGCAACGGGCGTTGCACAGGCAAGTCCGTTCATGCATGCCCGACTGCGCACCTTCGTGTCGGGCGTTCCCTTCGAGTTCCTCCGCTCGGAAGGCTCTTCGGCCGCGTCGGCGGGCAAGGAGATTCTCATCGACATGGTTCGCAAGAACGGCCTGCTTCCCGACGTGATCATCGATCAGCCGAAGCAGTCGCCGAGCGACTCGCCCGTCGACGATTGGTACATGCACGACCTCCGCGATGACGTCATGCAGCAACTCAACGATCTTCCGTTCGCCCTGAACCGTCGCTACGTTGCCGGACTCCTTGCCCCGAAGCTGGCGGAAAAGTGGTACCGCGAGAAGGTGTCACTCAGTCATCACACGCTCCAGGTCATCGGACTTCTCGCCTCTTACGCTTCGTTCAACAGGGCTTCCTTCGACGAAACCGCTTCCCCGGGCCACGGATGAAGAAGACGCTGCGCTGGTGCATCACCATCGCCGTCGTCGCGGTGCTGTTTGCCATGGTGTGGCAGCGGCGTGACGATCTTCGCCCGCTGTGGGACGACCCATCGTGGGATCTCCTCACCATCGGTGTGCTCATCGTCGTTGGCCATTTTCTCAACTCGTCCGAATTCTGGGTGATGTATCGCGCCGTCGG
>JBEBAF010000256.1:0-3270 GCA_041159045.1 Actinomycetota bacterium | reverse complement strand
ACCTACTTCAACGGCTGGAAGAACACGCTCTGAGCACTCAGCCCGCAGCCGGGCCGGATCACAGTCACACCGAACTTCGCAAGGGCCTGACCGCCGGCGTACTCGCCTACGTCCTGTGGGGTCTCCTCACCATTTATTGGAAGGAACTCCACGGCTTTCCTCCGTTCGAACTGATCGGTTGGCGAATCATGGCGAGTTTCGTCGTGCTGTTCGGCCTCGCCATCATCAACCGACGAGTGCGTGTCATAGCGGCAGCGGCCTTCTCGCGCGAACTCGCACCACGCATCATCGCGGCGGCACTCCTCGTCACGATCAACTGGAGTTCGTACGTGTGGGCGGTTGCCCACGACCACGTCATCGAAACTGCCCTCGGCTATTTCATGGCGCCGCTGCTCACTATGTGGCTCGGCGTGTCGGTGCTGAAAGAAAAACTCAACACTGCACAGAAAACGACGATCAGCCTTGCCGGCGTTGCGATCGTCATTCTCACCGTTGGCTACGGACGCGTTCCGTTCCTCGCGCTTCTCATCGCCGGATCGTGGGCTCTCTACGGATTGCTGAAACGCCAGGTGCCGTTGTCGTCGCTCGACAGCCTGACGGCCGAGATGATGTGGCTCGTGGCTCCCGCAATCGTCCTCGCGATCACCCAGTCGTCGCAATCGTCGAGCATCACGGTGAAGGCAGACGGCACGCATTGGGTACTCGTCATCCTCACCGGAATCATCACGGTCGTGCCGCTGTGGATGTTCGGCTTCGCGGCAAAGCGCGTTCCGCTCACCGTGCTCGGCCCACTGCAGTATTCGGTGCCAACAATCAACTTCTTGTTGGGTTGGCTCGCCTACAACGAAGAGCTCAGCGCGACCAAAGTCGTGGGCTTTGCCTTCGTGTGGATTGCCCTTGCGGTACTTGCGGTCGACACTTACCGCCGCAGTTCGCTGCGACGGTAAGTGAGTCGATCGATCAGTTCGAAAGAACGGTGCAGGCGCTGATGCCGGGTGCGCCGTACACGTGCGTGAACGCCGTACGGATCTTCTTCGGCACCTGATGGTCACCGGCATCGCCGCGCAACTGCAGGGCGCTTTCGTACACCTGACGCAGACCGGATGCGCCGATGGGCTCGCCGTTGGCAAGGCATCCGCCGTCGGTGTTGACGGGCAGGCGACCATCGAGGCGGGTTTCACCCGACTGGATCATGTCTTCCTGCTCGCCGTCCTTGCAGAAGCCGGTTTCGGCCATGTGCATGATTTCGGCTCCGCTTTCGGTGTCTTGCAGCTGTGCGATGTCGATGTCTTCCGGACCCATGCCGGCCATCTTGAACGCCGCTGCGGCCGCACCGACCGACGGGCTGTCGCCACGATCGGGTGACAGCCACGAGTTGAACACTTCGAAGCTGCCGAACGGACGACTGCGAAGAACCGCGGAGCGCAGGTACACGGGCTTGTTCGTGTACTTCTTCGCAACTTCACCGCGTGCAAGTACGAGGGCCACGCCACCTTCACCGGGCGAGCAGAACATGTACTGCGTCAGCGGGTTCGACAACATGAGCGCATTGAGAACTTCTTCTTCGGTCATCGGCTTGCGACGCCACGCGTTGGGGTTCTTCGCCCCGTTCTCGAAGTTCTTCACTGCAACTTTGGCAAGCGTCGACGGGCTGATGCCGTACTGGTGCATGTAGCGCTGGATCTTCATGCCGAAGAACTGAGTGGTGAGCATGAGACCGGTGTCGCCGTACCACTGACCAAGACCGAATGCTGCCGGATCGGGATCGAATGCGCCCTTGGGGTGCTTGTCGAATCCGATGGCCATGACCACGTCGGCGGCGCCTGCCTGCAACGTGTTGTAGGCACTGATCAAACTGCTGCCACCGGTTGCGCAACCGTTGGCGACGTTGATGAAGGGCAAGCCGGTGAGACCCAGCGTCGACACCATGGTGTCGGCGTTACCGGCAGCGGATGAGCCGCCGAATGCATACTGCACGTCGGACCACTGGCAGCCGGCGTCTTTCAACGCCTCGCGTGCGGCATGTGCGCCTTGTTCCATGCCGGTCGAGTCGTGACGACCGAACGGGTGGATACCGATTCCGATGATTGCTACATCTTCTGCCATGACCTGTCCCCCTGTTACTTCTTCACCGGCGCGAACGCGTAGGTGACGATTTCGTTTCCTTCAGCATCCTTGTTGAACGGGATGATGACGAGTTCCATTTCCATTCCGATCTTCAGCTCATCGGGATTCGCCGTCGTAAGGCGCGATTCGACGATGACCTTGTCACCCAACTGTACGTAGCCGACACCGTAGGGCTTGAACGTTGCGGGCGTTTCCGGACCTGCATACGGCGGCGACTTGGGCAGGAAGCCTTGGATGGTCCAGCTCCACAACGTGCCGCGACGCGGCAACAGCACGCGCTCGCCATTCTGCGAGGCCGTGCGCGGACACGCCTTTGCCTGCGGGAAAACGGTGACCCCACTTTCCGGAAAGTAGGTGCCGATCAATTGCGGCTCGTCAGAGGGCCAGGTGAAGAGCTCCTCGGTCACGGGTACTTGGGTTGCCATGGCGTCATTCTCGCAGGAGAAGACGAAAACGAGCGAGTCGACTCGACTCAGCCGCCGGTGGCGGGCGAGGGAGCCACGAACGCGTCGGCCGAGCGCAGCATCGTTTTCAGCACCTCGACGGCCCCGGCGTGGCGCGGAGAGTTGTTGACGAGGGTCGAAAACCGGAGAAGGCCCGACAGCAGCACCGAGAGAAGGTCTTCGAGAGCGGTCTGCGGAATCCCCTCTCGCACTTCGCCGTTGGCGTACGCATCGGTACAAAGACGCCGAACCAAGTTCACGGCCCGACCTCGCTGTGGCTGGACTACGTCGATGAGTTCGGGGTGGCGCTGCACCTCGTACGCCACGTCAACGACGAATCCCGCGATGGTGGGGTCGTCGCGGTTGATCCGCACCGACACATCGAGTGCGGCAGAAAATCGATCAACAAGGGTCGTGTGCGACGAGAGACCCCTTTCGATCTCGTCGTAGATGAAGTCCTGTACTTCTTCGAACACTGCCGCATAGAGATCGATTTTCGATGGAAAGTAGTGGTAGATCGCCGCCGAGGTGACACCTGCAGTTTCCGCAATCTGGGCGTTGGTGGTGCGATCGAAACCATTCGCACCGAAGCATTCACGTGCGGCGGCCAGCAAACGTGTTCGCGTTTCCACCGAATCGGTGTCGCGGGGCCGACCGAGCTTTCGTGTCTGAACTTTGCTTGTCATCGTGCCGACCCTGC
>JBEBAF010000255.1:0-4414 GCA_041159045.1 Actinomycetota bacterium | reverse complement strand
AGCGAAGGAGGCGCAAAGCCCGCGCAATCGCGGCGGATCGAGATGCGTAGATACCGGACTCCACCGCATCGTCGAGATAGACGACATCGTCGTCGGGAAGGCTGATGCTGAGTTTCATACTTTAATGCTACTAGAGTATGACCTTATTGCTACCACTATACGCTGACTACGGTGGCGGCATGGAAGACGCCGAGAACCTTGCCGAGTGCGAACTTGATCCCCAGCTGCGCGAGCAGTTGCTGAATGAACAGGTCGAGTGCACATTCATCTGGACCAACAAAGCCGGTCAACCCTTCGGTGTCGCGATGAGTTTCATCTGGCGCAAGGGAAGCATTTGGCTCACCGCGGCGGGAACACGCGCCCGCGTTCCCGCAGTACGTCGCACCGGTTATGCGGCGGCCATGATCTCGTCGGTCGGCACATCGATTGGGCCGGGGAAAACGGTCTCGGTGCGCGGGCGTTGCATCGTGCACGACGACCGCGCGACCCGCGACTGGATGTTGCCCGAGTTGGCCCGCGCGATCCGTAAAGACGACGAAGCCGGGGCACAAGCGTTTCTTCAATTGCTCGATTCACCCGGCCGTGTGGTCATCGAGCTGAAACCCGACTACGAACTGAACTTCGACAGCAAGAAGATGTGGGCACGTAAGCCCGATGCGGCCCCACCGGGACGTTTCGACCACTGATCAGTCGCCGACGGCAAGGAATGCCATCGCTTTCTTCGTCGCAACAGCATCGAATCCGACCGTTAGATGTCGTCGTCCATCGATGACAACGCTCTTCCAGCGCATCGACTGCGCAAGCGAAACCGATTGCTCGGTCGTCACCACGTGATCACCTGATGTCGAAACGACCATGACTTCGACACTGTCTGAAGATGAATCGACGGTGAGATCGCGAAGTGGCCGACGGCTACCTCCCAGCTGCACACAGATCCGATCGAACGTTGCACCGAAACCGACCCAAGGTTCGGGCTCGGCCATCCGAACCGCTTCCAATGCATCGCTCTGTGATTCGTCGGAACAATGCACGCCGATTTGTGTTTCGATCCCACCATCGTTGACGCCTTGCGGGGTGACGCCGAGACGAAGATGGGCAAGTTCTGCAAACTTCTTGCCCCCCTGCGCAATTGCTGTCTTCAGCAAGTCGAGACCGCCCTCGTACAGAACGTATTCACGAGCAAGTCCGACTTCACGCGACGTGAGCCTCGGCAACTTCGGTTCCGCTTCAGCTGCGTCGTGAAGCAGGGCGACGTACAAGGAACGAGCGCGATCGGCTCGCTGCTTCATCAACGTGGGCCACTTCTCACGAGGATCCACCGGCGCATCGAGAACCATCGCACGAATCGACCTTGGATAAGTCATGGCCCAAGTTGCACCAAGCGTTGCCCCGTAGCTCCAACCGAGAAATCGAATCTTGTCGAAACCCAATGTCCGACGGAACTGTTCCAAGTCGTCGACTGAATCGCGTGTTCCGATGCGACCAATGAGTTCGCCCGACCGTTCTTTGCAATCCGCGGCGAAGCGCTCTGCGGCCGCTTTGTCGATGTCGATGATTAGAAGGTCTGCAAGAGAGTTGCCACAGTCGAATGCCGTTCCATCGATCGCTCCGCGTGTCGACAAGGCATAAACATCGAAATCATCGATGATCGGAGCCAACAGCGTGCGGGCCCCTTCGACAGCTGCGCGCACGTCGGCACCCGGCCCACCCGGGTGGATGATGAGCGGCAAATGTCGACTTCCTTCGGCGCTCGACAACTGCCGGTAAGCCCGCAACTCGATCGTCTTCCCGAATCCGAATGACGTGACGGCCCGATCGAGCGGTACGCGAAAGGGCGCGCATTCGATTGTTCCGCATGGGGCCCACTCAATTGCCGCGGTGCCCGGTTCAACGGCGACGGGATCTTCCCGGGAACCGCAGCCGGCAATGACGATCACCAAGACCGCAGCAGCAAGAAGACGGGTCGGTAGTCGGGCCATCACGCGCCAACGCTACGGCCCGCGTTGTCACGTGCGCAGATCACATGTAGATTAGTTGCGAACGCAAGTATTGAGATCGAAAGGACCTCGCTATGCCAGCAGTGACCGCCGACCCCCTCACCCTCACCCGCGTTGGCCTCGACCTTGCGACGAAACCCGAACTGCGCGATCGCCCCGTCAAGCGCATCACCGTTGCACCATCGGGCCACGAAGGCGAAGGCTTCCCCGTACGTCGCACGTTCTACGGCGCAACACGCGCCGAGGTCGATCCGTTCATCATGATGGACCAGATGGGTGAAGTCGATTACGCGCCCTACGAACCGCGCGGCACCGACTGGCATCCGCACCGCGGATTCGAAACCGTCACATACATCATCGACGGAACGTTCATTCACCAAGACTCACACGGTGGTGGTGGCGTGATCACCAACGGTGGCACGCAGTGGATGACCGCCGGTGGCGGCATCCTGCACATCGAGACTCCGCCGGAAGATTTGGTCGTGCGTGGTGGTCTCTTTCACGGCATTCAACTGTGGGTGAACCTGCCGTCGAAGAAGAAGATGATCCCGCCGGCGTATCAGAACATCGAAGCCGAACTTGTGAAGTTGGTGACCACGCCCGATGCGGGCGCGATCATTCGCATCATCGCCGGTGAAATCGACGGAGTGAAGGGCCCCGGTTCAACGCACACGCCGATCGTCGTTGCGCACGCCACCCTTTCACCGGGTGCGCGTATGACCATTCCCTGGAATCCCACGTACAACGCACTCGCCTACGGATTGGCAGGCGAAGGAACCGTCGGCACCGAGCAGGCACCGTTCGGTCTCGGCCGACTTGCGGTGTTCGGAGCCGGCGACACCATCACGATTTCGGCCGCCGCCGACAAGTCGCTCGATGTGTTGTTGCTGGGCGGCGAGCCAATCGGCGAACCTGTCGAGCAATACGGGCCGTTCGTGATGAACACCCGCGCCGAACTACAGCAGGCGTTCGAGGACTTTCAGGCGGGTCGCCTCGGCGTCGTGCCCGCCAACGGCATCAGGCCCTTTCGCGGCCGCTGACTACAGTTCGTCCAGCCGGCCGGGCAAGGACTTGAACATTTTGGTTGCCACCGGATCCGCAGGTCGCGTGTATTTGAGCGAGCCAATTCTCTCGACAAGGTCGTCTGCCCCTTCGGTCAGAAGCTCGCGAAGCCACACCATGACGCGAAGGCGCGGAAACGATTCGAGGTACGCCATTTCCTGAATGTCAACCCAGTCTTTGGGCCGGTTGAACAAGGCCTTGAGAACGGCGAGATGCGCGGCGCTGATGATTGGGATCGTTCGATCCGCAAAAGGAACCCACAAGAGCTTGTCCATTGCGTCCTCGTGGAAGTAATGAACCGTAAAGAAAATATCGATTGCGAACTCGTCCCAATACGTACGCGCCTGGCCGTCACGAAGCATTGACTCAACTTGTGTGTCGGAGAACGTGACCATTCCTACGAGCGCACGCTCGAGCCTGCGGATTGATTCGGGCGTCAGTTCCAGGGTGACGTCGACATCTATGTCGTTCGTAGCGCGTGGCTCGGGTACGTGATATGCGAGTGCAAGCGCACCCCCGAATCCGAATGGAATCCCCGCAGCCGTCAATGCGTCATGTACCGCCACTACTCGTTGGGCAAATGTTCGCGCGCTCATCACTTCGCAACCCTTCGAAACGGTGGGAAATTCAAATTGGTCTTTTCCCAGGTGTGCGGCACCGCATCAACAAGCGAAAGCACACTCTCGAGATCGCGACCACACTTTTCGAGTCGTTCGGTTTCACCGCGGTCTACGAGACTCAACGCAAGGTCGACACCGCACGCGCGAAGGATCAGATCGAGCGAGTCGACTGTCGGCGAACGCCGACCCGATTCGTACTCAACAATTGCGGCAGGCGAGGTACCGACCCGACGAGCAAGCTCACGTTTAGAGAGTCGGGCCCGAGTTCGGGCCGATGTGATGATCGCGGCAGCGTTCATGCCGCCAGTTTACAGTGTGTTATCTAATTCGATAACACCTAAGTAGGCGATACAAACTCGCGGATGTCGGCCATCGCTGCCGGATCCTGCGCAATAAAGAGGTGTCCACCCTCGTAGACCCGCAGTTGCGCACCGGGAATGCGAGTGACGATGGTCTCGCTGTTGGCGACGGGTGCGATGCCGTCGTAACGGCCTGCCATCACCAGCGTTGGGCACGTGATGTTGCCGAGGCGCGACGCGACGTCGTGGTGACGGCGTGCTTCAAGCTGCAGAGCTTCGCCCCTACGAACGTCGTCCGGCTTGTCGACGAGTTCGCGCTCGCGGAGCATCTTGGCCATCGCTGCTGCGAAGTTGTCGTTCGCCAGAAATTCGTCGGTGAAGCGGGTGTCGAAAATCGTGCGCATCTTGTTCGCGCGTTCGACCGGCTCTAGCTCGA
>JBEBAF010000254.1:0-9003 GCA_041159045.1 Actinomycetota bacterium | reverse complement strand
GCCAGGAGTGGCAGGTGTACACCGAAGTGGCTTCGCGTCTTGGTGTCACCATCAAGATGGCAGGCGGCGACATCACGCCCGGTATGAAGGTCACCGCCGACGACGTGCTCGACCTCATCTATGCGAACACGAAGCTTCCTCTTTCGAAACTACGCAAGCACCGAGGCGGAACAATCTTTCCTGAATACGTCACCAAGGTACTTCCCGCCGATGAAGGACACTCGGCGCGTTTCGAAATGGTTCCCGATGGCATCGCAGAAGAGATGCGGGTCGTTGCCAACGAATCAACCGCAGCGTCGGTCATCAGCGGGTTCGATCCCGCGGTGCACACCTTCCGTATGAGCACGCGACGCCTGAAGAGCGTCTTCAACTCGTCGGGCAGGGAGGTCGAAAAACTTCGTGCCCGTGAAGGCATGAACTACGCGCACATGAATCCGGAGGATCTGGCCGAATTGGGCATCACAGATGGTTCCACCATCGAAGTTGCTTCGCCGCGAGGTGCGATTCGCACGATTGCCAAGGCAGCCGACGACGTGCGTCGCGGAACCGTTTCGATGGCGCATGCGTGGGGTGGTATGCCCGATACGCCGAGTGATCTGGCCACCTTCGGTTCAACCACTGGTGCACTGATCGACCTCACAAGCGGCTACGACGAAATCACGGGCATTCCCGTGATGAGCGCGATTCCGGTGGCGGTACGACCCGCGAGTTGAATCAGCTGACGGTCAACTTCGCCTTCATGTTTTGGTGGCCCGGAACGTCGCACAACAACGTGTATTCGCCGGCCTCGAGTGTGACTGTTCCGGACTCGACCGCATTCTTTTTCGGGGCGACGAGTTTGAAGTTCGCCAACTTGGTGCCGTCTTTGGCGATGATCAGCGTGTGGCGGACCGAGTCTTCGTTGACGTAGCCAACGAGAACATCGCCGGCCTTCGCCGTGTACTCCGACGCATCGAAACGGAGCGAGGGGACCGCTTTCACCGTGAGTCCGACGTTGGCGGGAAGGGTGGGGGCGGGCCCGGAACTGCCACCTCCGCAGGCGGCAATTGACGAGGCAAGAACGAGGGCGCCGACGCTGCGGCGGAGGACTTTCGCGGGGGTCATGTCAAAAGCGTACAAGTGCCGTGATTTTCGTGCTCGCTCGAGGCAGGTTGGTGACCTGAAAACCCGTCACAGAGTACGATTTCTCGCGATGACGACATCTTCCCCCTCCACGTCTGACGCCTTCGGTACGAACTCGTGGCTCGTCGACGAAATGTACGAGCAGTACCGCATCGACCCCACCGCGGTGTCCGACACATGGCGCGAATTCTTCAGCGACTACACGCCGGGTCACGCGGGATCCGTCCCCGGCGTTGCGGCTCCGGCCGCTGCACCCACCGCAACCAATGGCACTGTCGCTGCGGCTCCGGCTGCTCCGAAGCCCGCCGCGTCAACGTCTTCTGTTGCGGGCGAACCGATTCGCGGCGCCGGTGCGGCGATTGTCGCCAACATGGAACGCAGCCTCACCGTTCCCACGGCAACGAGCTTCCGCAACGTTCCCGCGCGACTTCTCGAAGTCAACCGCAAGGCAATCAACTCGTACATGACCCGTGGCGGCATGGGCAAGGTTTCGTTCACGCACCTCATCGGTTATGCCATCGTGCGCGCCATCGCCGATGCCGTTCCCGCGATGAACAACTCGTTCGTCACCGATGAATCGGGCAATCCGCAGATCGTCCGCAACGACTCGCTCAACATGGGCCTTGCCGTCGATGTCTCCAAGGCCGACGGATCGCGCACCCTCGTGGTTCCGGTTCTTCGCGATGCCGGTGTGATGTCGTTTGCCGAGTTCCTCAACGCATACGAAGAACTCATTCGCAAGGTGAAGACCAACAAGTTGGCCGTCACCGACTTCCAGGGCGCAACCATCACTCTCACGAACCCGGGAACCATCGGCACCGTGCAGTCGGTGCCCCGACTCATGCCCGGCCAGGGCGTCATCGTTGGCGTTGGCTCCATCGATTTTCCCGCAGAGTTTCAGGGTGCCGACGAACGCGCACTTGCCAAGCTCGGCGTGTCAAAGGTTGTCACCGTCACCAGCACATACGACCACCGCATCATCCAAGGTGCCGAAAGCGGTTTGTTCCTCAAGCGCGTGCACGAACTTCTCGTCGGTGAACACGGCTTCTACGACTCGATCTTCGCGAGCCTCGGCGTTCCCTACAAGGCCGAGCGTTGGCGTCACGACAGCAATGTCAGCGAAGACGAAGAGCAGCGTCTCCACAAGCAGCTTCAGGTGGCGAACCTCATCCGCGCGCACCGCGTGCGCGGACATCTCATGGCCGATCTCGACCCGTTGCGCTGGAAAGAGCCAACGTTGCCGAAGGAGCTCGATCCGGAAACGTACGGCCTGTCGATTTGGGATCTCGAGCGTGAATTCCTCACCGGTGGCCTCGGTGGTCGCGACAAGCAGGAACTCGGCGACATCCTCGCTGTCCTGCGCGACACCTACTGCGGCACCATCGGTGTCGAGTACATGCACATTCAGAACACCGAAGAGCAGAAGTGGATCCAGGCGCGCATCGAGGGCGTCACCTTCAAGCCGACCATGTCGCAGAAGAACCGGCTGATTGAACGTTTGAACGCCGCTGAAGCGTTCGAGAAGTTCCTCGCCACGAAGTACGTCGGTACCAAGCGTTTTGGTCTCGACGGCTCCGAGTCGGCCATTCCGATCGTCGACACGATCCTTTCCGCGGCTGCTGCCGAACATCTCGATGGTGCCGTCATCGGTATGGCCCACCGCGGTCGCCTGAACGTGCTCGCCAACATCGTGGGCAAGAGCTACGACCAGATCTTCAAGGAATTCGAAGGTCACATCAACCCAAGTTCCGTTCAGGGTTCGGGCGACGTGAAGTACCACCTTGGTGCGCACGGCAAATTCACTTCGGTCGACGGTGACGTCATCGAAGTCGAACTGGCGGCAAACCCCAGCCACCTCGAAACCGTCGACCCGATCGTTCTCGGTATGGTCCGCGCGGCCCAAGACCACATCACACCCGCACTGTCTTTCAGTGTCTTGCCGCTTCTCATCCACGGCGATGCCGCGTTCGCCGGCCAGGGCGTTGTCGCCGAATGTCTGGCCATGAGCGACATCAGCGGTTACCGAGTGGGTGGCACCATCCACCTCATCATCAACAACCAAATCGGTTTCACAACGGCGCCGCAGTTCTCGCGTTCTTCGCCGTACAGCTCCGACGTCGCCAAAACCGTGCAGGCACCAATCTTCCACGTCAACGGCGACGACGCCGAAGCGTGCATCCGCGTTGCGCGCCTTGCGTACGACTACCGCCAGGCATTCCACAAAGACGTGGTCATCGACCTCATTGCATACCGTCGTCACGGCCACAACGAAGGCGACGACCCCAGCTACACACAGCCGTTGATGTACAAGAAGATCGCCGAGCACCGCAGCGTGCGTAAACAGTACGTGGAAACCCTCGTCAAGCGCGGCGACATCACGCTCGAGCAGGCAGAACAACACCTGCTTGATTATCAGAGCAAGCTTCAGTCGGCTCTCGACGAAACGCGCGCACATGCACCCGCGCCGATCAAAGTTGCCAAGCCGCCGGCACCCGTCGGTGTTGTCGCCCACGTCGAAACCGGCGTTGATCGCGCCGTCATCGACCGTATTTTCGCCAAACTCACCGAATACCCCGAGGGCTTCAACCCACATCCGAAGCTCGCGAAGCAGTTCGAAGGACGCGCGAAGACGTACCACGAAGAAGGCGAGGCCGAATGGGCGTTGGGTGAAGCCTTTGCCATTGGTTCGCTTCTCCTTGAAGGCACCAGCGTTCGCCTCGCGGGCGAAGACTCGCGTCGTGGAACGTTCAGCCAGCGCCACGCCGCGCTCATCGATTACGACAACGAGCGCAATTGGGTTCCGCTGGCCGATCTTCCAAGCGACGGCACGAACTTCTGGGTCTACGACTCGCTTCTCTCGGAATATGCGGCGTTGGGATTCGAATATGGATACGCCCATACGAACCCTGCAGCGCTCGTGATGTGGGAAGCCCAGTTCGGCGACTTCGTCAACGGCGCCCAGATCATCATCGACCAATATCTCGTCGCAGCAGAAGACAAGTGGGGCCAACAGAACGGCCTTGTGATGCTGTTGCCACACGGATACGAAGGTCAAGGCCCCGAACACTCCTCAGCCCGCATCGAACGTTTTCTGCAGATGTGCGCGGAAGACAACATTCAGGTCGTCAACTGCACAACCGCCGCCCAGTACTTCCACGTGTTGCGCCGTCAGGTGCGTCGTGACTTCCGTAAGCCGTTGATCATCTTCACGCCGAAGCAACCACTGCGCATGAAGGAAAGCCGCTCGAAGATCGAGGCGTTCACGAAGGGCAGCTTCGAAGAAGTCCTCGGCGACCCGTCGGCGCCGCCGGCCGAACAGGTCAAGCGCGTCATCATGTGCAGCGGCAAGGTTGCGTGGGATGCCATCAACGAACGCAACAAGCGCAGTGCGCCTGCTGCGGTGGTGCGTATCGAACAGCTCTATCCATTCCCGTTCGATCAACTCGTTGCGGAAATCGAGAAGTACCCCAATGCGGAAGAACTCGTGTGGTTGCAGGAAGAGCCCGAGAACATGGGTGCATGGCACTGGGTCGAGCACCGCATCTGGCGTTTGAAAGAGCGCGGTTACGACCTGCGTCACGTGGCGCGTGTCGAATCGGGTAGCCCCGCAACCGGCTCAATGGTCATTCACCAACAAGAACTCGCCGACCTCATGGACGGCGCGCTCAACGCTTGGTGAGCAACTTCGCTTTCACAGACTCAGGCCGAGCGCCGCGCTGAGGTCGCGAAGGGCTGCGTCGGGGTTCACAACCTTGATCGTGTGCATGCCCATCGCAGCTGCGGGCTTCAGGTTGATGCCGAGGTCGTCGAGAAACACGCATTCGTTCGGTGAGACGCCGACGGTTTCGCACGCGATCTCGTAGAAGCGTGGTTCGGGTTTGCGGCATCCGACCTTGCTGCTTTCGACCACCGCATCGAATCGTGCCATGACCGCCTCGACGGCCGCTGCACGTTCGGTGGTGTTCTTGTCGCCACCCACCACGTTGTTGGTGAGGCACGCCATCTTGAAGCCGGCAGCCTTCACGGTGTCGAGTGCGGCGACCATTGCGGGGCGTATCTCGCCTGCGAGGAGACGCAGAACGTCGGCCCCGGGTACTCGGTGACCAAGAGCGGCGCTTTCGGTGGCGAACAGCGTGTCGAATTGGCCGGGTGTGACCTCGTTGCGTTCGAGGAGGGCCCACGCGTTCGCATCGGGGTTTGTGGAGTTCACCTTGCGGAGGAAGCCGGAGGGCAGACCCTGGGCGGCCTCGTATCGGGTGAATGCGTCGAAGGGGCTCTCCAGGATCACGCCCCCGAAGTCCCAGAAAACTGCCCGAAATTGGCCATCAGCCACGTGAAATCCCCCTGCGAAACGTTCTGCGGTGCCCTTCGGGGCACCCGAGCGATGATACGTGCCGAGATCCGCAGTCGGTGGGTCGTGGGGTGCTTGACTGACCCCTATGCCCGCCCCGAAGAGCCCCAAACACGTGGTGGTCGATGGTTCCAACATCGCGACCGAAGGGCGCAGCGCCCCGAGCCTGAAGCAGTTGAACGAGGCGGTTCTCGCCTTCATCAAGGAATTCCCCGACACGAAAGTCACCGTGGTGGTCGACGCGAGTTTCGGTCACCGCATCGACAGGAAAGAGTCGGCCGAATTCGACGACGCCGTGAACAACAACGAACTCGTGACGCCTCCCGCCGGCGCAATCGGTCGTGGCGATGCTTTCGTCCTTGCGATTGCCGACAAGGTGAATGCGTCGATCCTGTCGAACGACAGTTATCAGGAATTCCACGGGCAGTACCCGTGGCTGTTCGAACAGGGACGCTTGCTTGGCGGCAAGCCGGTGCCTCACGTGGGTTGGATCTTCGTTGAACGCACACCCGTGCGCGGAGAGAAGAGCAAGCGTGCAACGCGAACGCATGATGCATCGAAGCGTGGTGCTGTATCGGTGCCGAAGAAGGCCAGCAAAGAAGCCAGTGCGCCGATGCCCGTTCCGAAAGCGCCGCCGCCCGGAGTGCGGGTCTCGCCGGTCAAGCAAGTTGAGAAACTTCCCGCGAAACCGGTCGAAAAGCCCGTGGTGAAGGTCAATGAGAAGGTGCCCGCAAAGCCTGCCGAGAAGGTTCCCGAACGCTCGGCCGTCAACGACGTGCTTCCGTTCCTTTCATTCGTCGAGAAATATCCGGTTGGCAGCAAGGTGAAGTGCACCGTCGACTCGTACAGCGCCCATGGTGCCTACGTCAGTGTCGGTGATGTGAAGGCGTACGCCCCACTTCGTCTGCTGGGTAGCCCGCCGCCTCGCAGCGCTCGTGATGCGTTGAAGATCGGCCAGTCGGTGCAATTGGTCGTCGCAGGATTCACGCCGTCTCGTCGAAGCATCGAGGTCGGAGTTGCCGCAGCGGTGAAGGTGGTCGTGCCGGCAAAGCCCACACTGGTGCCGTCCAAGAAGTCGGCAGCGAAAGTTGCGAAGAAAGCCGTGCCTGCGAAGAAGCCAGCAACGGCGAAGAAGGCCACGCCCGTGAAGGCTGGGGTTGCGAAGAAGGTTGCCCCTGCTGTGAAGAAGGCGACTGCGGTTGCGAAGAAGGTTGCAAAGCGCGGGGTCAAGTCGGCAGCGAAGAAGGCGAAGTAGTCGTGCTGATCGCAACATGGAACGTCAACTCTTTGAAAGCGCGTCTCCCCAGGGTCACCGAGTGGCTCGCGGAAGTGCAGCCCGACGTGTTGTGCATGCAAGAGACGAAAATGACCGATGCGGCTTTTCCTGCTCTCACGTTCACCGAAATGGGATACGACTCGGCGCACTTCGGTCAGGGCCAATGGAATGGCGTCGCGATCCTCTCGAAGGTCGGCATCGACAAAGTAAAGGCGAACTTCGCCGTGGGTGATCCCGACGCCGAGGCACGAATCATCACTGCCGACTGTGGTGGCGTGACGGTTGTTTCCGTGTATGTGCCGAATGGGCGCTCGCTCGACCACGAGCACTACCAATACAAACTTCGCTGGATGAAGCAGTTGTTGAAGCATGCGGCGGCCGTTTCCGACCCGGCCGGAAACCTCGTGATCGCGGGCGATTACAACATCGCGCCCGATGATCGTGACGTTTGGGACGCGAAGAAACTCGAGGGCCAAACGCACGTCAGCAAGGCCGAACGCGACACTTTGGCGGCCATGGAGAAATGGGGTCTCCACGATGTCTTCCGTGATCATTACGACGGTGAAAAACTGTTCTCGTGGTGGGACTATCGGGGTGGTGACTTTCATCAGGGCCGAGGTATGCGAATCGACCTCATGTACGCGACATCGGCAGTGGCACAACGCACAACGTGGTGTGCAGTCGACCGCAATGCGCGCAAGGGCGAACAACCAAGCGACCACGCGCCGGTGCTGATGCAGATCGACCTCTAGGATCGTTCCATGACCACTCCTGCCGAACGAATGTTCCGTGGATTCCACGAACGCGATTCGGCAAAGAGCGAAGTCGATCTCGCACGTGATGAACTCGCCGAAGCAGTCCGTGGATTCCACGATCTGGCCGTTCGGGGTGCCGCCGACGCGCACCATCTCCGAGATGCTGCCGAAAAGATCAGGGCGATTGCGGCGCATTTGAACGACAAAGTGGAACCCGAGTCATACGGCGCGCTTGCGGGACTCTCCGAACATCTCGACGGCAGCCCCAAACGTACGTCGTTTCTCGATCGCAGTCCGATCAGCGGCTCGATGAACCCCATCGCCTCGCCGATGCGTATCTCGATTCAATATGCCGATCCTGAGCACGGCATCGAAGCATCCGTGACGGGTCGTGCGACGTACGGGTTGGCCTACGAGGGGCCACCCGGATGTGTGCACGGCGGTTTTGTCGCCGCAGCTTTCGACGAGGTGCTCGGTCAAGTCCAGGCGCTCAGCGGTGAGCCAGGAATGACGGGTGAATTGGTGGTTCGCTACAAAGCGCCGACGCCTTTGCACGTGGAACTCGTCATTACTGGTCGCATCGTTCGCGTGGAAGGGCGCAAGATCTACACCCACGCAACGCTGAAGGCTGGCGAGACTCTGTGTGCCGAATCCGAAGGCCTGTTCATCTCGATGAACAAGGAAGTGTTTGCGCGGTTATTGAAGATCCGCGCGGGTGAATCGGGCGATCACCGGTAGCAGGCTTGCGCCGAGGGATTCGGCGGTCATTGGCCCGACCAGCTCGGCAAGTTGCGCAGAGGACACGGGCTTCGTGTCGGCGATTCTCTGCAAGAGCCCGTCGGCGCACACCGCGGCCTCGTTGGTGCCCAGTTGCAGCGCGCGTTCACGGCGCCACGTGCGCAAGGCGCCGATGAGCGTTCCACCATGCGTGTTGTGGGCGATTTCGATGAGTTCAGCCGGCATCGGCGCACGTACTGATTCGCCGAGCGGAAGGTTGACGATGAACGGTGACGGAGTGGCTTTGCGGCCGTTGCGTTCGCGTGCCCAGGTGATGTGCAGTCGCTCGGCGGCGCGTGTGACGGCAACGTAGGCGAGGCGGACTTCTTCCGCTTTCTGGGTTGCGGTTCGACCCGATGAGTGGGGAAGAAGACCTTTTTCGGCTCCGGCGATGATGACGGTGTGCCATTCACGACCTTTGGCAGCGTGAAGAGTGAGAATTTCGACTCCGTCGTCCGTGCTTGGTCGTGAGGCCGAGGTGTTGTACCACGACATGAACATGTTGCCGTTGGCGGGGCCGGAGGGATGCTCACGAAGGAATTCATCGACGAGCAACGCGAGTGCGTGTTCGGGTGTGTCATCGTCGGAAGACATGCGCAGGTCGAGTGACCAGTCGGCCAACGCGAATCTGTTGGTCAGTGACGCGATCTCTTGCAGCAGTGGGGCAAGAGCGGCTGATGAGCCCGATGATGACACCGGGACGTTGTGTCGGCGCAAACCCT
>JBEBAF010000253.1:0-6024 GCA_041159045.1 Actinomycetota bacterium | reverse complement strand
CCACCGTGCAACGGGAAGGTGTGTGGTGGTTGGCCGCAGGTACTGCCCGATCGTCACGATGTCGATGCCAATGCCCGCAAGATCGACCAAAGTGCCTTCGACTTCGGCGGTCGTTTCGCCCATCCCCACGATGATTCCCGACTTCGTGGTGAGTCCGGCAGCCTTGCCGCGCGAAAGCACCGACAGGCTGCGCGCATATCCGGCACTGGGGCGCACGGCCCGCTGCAATCTGGCGACGGTTTCGATGTTGTGGTTCAACACATCGGGACGTGCGTCAACGAGCACGTCGAGCGAGTCGGTGCCCTTCACATCGGAGATCAGCGTTTCGATACGTGCGAGCGGTGAACGGCGACGTATTGCACGGACACAATCGGCAACGTGTGCCATGCCGCCGTCGGCAAGGTCATCGCGGGCAACCATGGTGAGCACCGCGTGCATCAAGCCCATGCGCGCAACGGCTTCGGCGACCCGTGCCGGCTCGTCGACTTCCGGGTCGAGAGGCTTGCGCGTGTCGACCAAACAGAATCCGCACGCGCGCGTGCAGCGTTCGCCCAACACCATGAACGTGGCGGTGCGATCGGCCCAACATTCCGAGAGGTTCGGACAGCCGGCCTCTTCACACACGGTGACGAGGCCGAGATCGCGCACGACCTTCTTCGTTTCCATCACTTCGGGCCCGAGGTTGACCTTCGGACGGAGCCAATCGGGCTTGCGTTCCTCGATCTTCAATCCATCGGTGACGCCTGCCTGGGCGAGGCGGCCGACCATGCGCACTTTCTCTCCCGCACCAGCGCCGCGAGAGAACGGCGAGAGATCTTCGGGGCGATGCACCCAGGCCACATCTTGACGTTCGACGACACCGTTCGAGAATCGGTCGGCAAGATTGCGCGCCACGACGTCGGCGACTTCACGCATCGAGGCAGTGATTCCTTCTTCACGCAACGATGTGACGGGATGCTCGGCGATTCCGCACGGCACGATGTGTTGACGCATGTACGTGAGGTCGGTTTCGACGTTCAACGCAAAACCGTGCATCGTGCGCCCACGCGTGAGTCGAACACCGATGGCACAAATCTTGCGCGGTCGACCCGTGTCGACACCGAGCCAGACTCCCGGATAGCCGTCGAAGCGCGAAGCATCGGTGACACCGAGTTCGGCAAGCGAGTCGATGATGACCTGTTCGATTCCGTTCACGTACGCAGTCGTGTCGGCCGGCCCGGCCTTGCCTCCGTGTTTGGGCTGCAGGCTGAGAATCGGATAGCCCACCAATTGCCCCGGCCCGTGGTACGTGATGTCGCCACCGCGGTTGACCCTCACGAGGTCGGCACCAACGGCTTGAGGCGAGCACTTCAGGTTCTTCTCGAGATCTGCACTCGGCCCGTACGTGAAGACGTGCGGATGCTCGAGCAGCAAAAGATGCTGCTTGCTCGAATGCTCGAAGAGAGCCTGCTGCACCGCGAACGCCTCGCGGTAAGGGACGCGCCCCAACCAGCGGACGTGCAGCGGTGCGGACATTGCGTGTCTTAAAGCTCCGCGGTCCAGTCGCGGGTTTCGAGAATCTGCTTGATCCTCGCGAGGAAGTTCGCAGCGTACGCACCGTCGAACGCGCGGTGGTCCCAGCTCATCGCGAGATTGCCGACCGGATGAATGGCGATCGACTCGCCACCATCGGGTGTGTTCACGACGACCGGCTTGCGCACGATCGCATCGGTCGAGATGATCGCAACCTGTGGCTGGTTGATGACTGCCATCGTGAGCACCGAACCGGCCGACCCGTTGTTCGACAACGTGAAGGTTCCGCCCTGGATTTCATCGGGGGTGAGCTTGCGGTTTTTCGCGCGCGTACCGAGGTCGCTGATTTCGCGTGCCAGTGCGCGCAAACGCTTGGTTTCCGCGTCACGTACGACCGGAACCAAAAGCCCCTGGTAGTCGAGGTCGACAGCGATGCCGAGATCGACGTAGTTGTGCACGACGAGTTCGTTGCCATCGACGGACGCGTTCATGTGCGGGAACTCGGTGATCGCATCAACCACTGCACGCGAGATGAACGGGAGATACGTGAGACTGAAGCCTTCGGACTTCTTGAACTCGTCTTTCACCTTCGTACGGGCACGGTCGACGTTCGCGTAGTCAACTTCGACGACGCTGAACGTGTGCGGGCTGACCGCCTTCGACATCACCATGTGTTCGCCGGTGAGCTTGCGGATCTTCGACAGCTTGATGCGCTTTTCGCGACCATCCTCCGACACGGCGCCGGATTCCTTCTTCGCCGCAGCGGGCTTTGCTGCAGCCGGAGCGGCGGCCGGTGCCGCCGCAGGTGCGGGCGCAGCGGCAGCCGCAGGGGCCGGTGCTGCGGCAGGCTTGCCACCCTGTGCATCGATCACGGCGAGGACGTCTTCGCGCGTGATGCGACCGCCGGGGCCGGTGCCCTTGATCGCGTCAGCGTTCAGGTTGTTCTCGGAAATGAGACGACGCACCACAGGCGAGAGAAGAGGTGCTCCACCAGCGCTCGGCGCGGGTGCCGGAGCGGGTTTTGCTGCGGGCGCAGGTACTGCGGCAGGAGCTTCAGCAACCGGTGCGGGAGCAGGAGCCGGTGCCGGAGTCGGCGCGGGTTCGGCAACAGGCGCAGGAGCGGGAGCTGCGGCCGGAGCCGGAGCAGGCGCAGCACCCGCATCACCGACGACCGCGATCACGGCGCCGACGGGAACCGTGTCGCCTTCGTTCGCCTTGATTTCGGTCAAGACTCCGGCAACGGGTGAGGGCACTTCGGTATCGACCTTGTCGGTGGACACTTCGAACAACGGCTCGTCGGCTGCAACTGCATCACCGACCTTCTTGAACCAACGCGTGATGGTTCCTTCCGTGACGGTTTCTCCGAGTTGGGGAAGGGTGACGTTTGCCATGTGAGTGGTCCTTTCAGGCGTTGATCGAACGGCCGGTCATCGACAACATCGTCTCGCCGAACAGTTCCGAGAGGCTGGGGTGGGGCTGAATGAATTCGGCGACTTCCGCGACGGTTGCTTCCCAGTTGACGGCGAGATAGCCACCCGACAACTGTTCGGTGACCCACGGACCAACCATCTGCACACCCAGCACCTGTCCGGCCGTGCCATCGGCGTTCTTCTTTGCGATGACCTTCACCAAACCATCGGTTTCGCCGACGATCATTGCGCGGCTGTTGGCGCGGAACTGGTGCTTGCCAACCACGACGTCGAAGCCCGCGGCCTTTGCACTCTCTTCGCTGTGCCCGGCCCATGCCACTTCTGGGTGGCAGTAAATGGCCCACGGCACGCGGTCGTATGCCACCGGGGCAACGGGTTCGCCGAGAATGCGCTTCACAGCGACGATCGCTTCGGCATAACCAACGTGTGCCAACTGCGGAGTGTTGATGATGTCGCCGATTGCGAAGACACCGGCTTCCGCGGTTTCGCAGTACTCGTTCACTTCGATGAAGCCACGCTCGCCCACCTTGACTGCGGTGCCCTGCAATCCGA
This sequence comes from Actinomycetota bacterium, assembly GCA_041159045.1. Lineage (GTDB taxonomy): Bacteria > Actinomycetota > Acidimicrobiia > Acidimicrobiales > Ilumatobacteraceae > F1-20-MAGs119. The sequence continues at coordinate 2,530 of JBEBAF010000253.1, read as the reverse complement.
GAAGATCGGCGAACGGACGACGACCAACCGAAACGATGACGGCGTCGACCTCGAGGCTTTCGCCTTCACCAAAGGAAACGACCGTGCCACCACTGCCGTTCGGGGTGTGACCCTTCACTGCAACACCGGTCTTGATGTCGATGTTCTTCTTCTTGAAACTTTTCACCACGACGTTCGCGAGATCGATGTCGAGACCGGGAAGGATCTTCGGCAGTCCTTCGAGAATGGTGACTTGCGAACCGAGGTCGGCGAAGGTCGACGCGAACTCGCATCCGATTGCTCCACCGCCGATGACAGCGACTCGTGCGGGCAACTTGTCGAGCATCAACACTTCGTCCGAGGTCATGATCGGCCCGCCGACTTCGAAGCCGGGAATCGTGCGCGGCACCGAACCCGCGGCCAGGATGACGTTCTTGCCCTGAACCTGCTGAGTTGAACCGTCGGCTGCGGTGACGGTGACGGTCTTGTTCGCACCGAGTGAACCGACGCCGAGGAGGTAGGTGACCTTCTTGGAACGCGTGAGACCGGTGAGACCTTTCACCAATCCGTCGACGATCTTCTGCTTGCGGGCCTGCGTGACGGAAAAGTCGACGGCTCCTGCCGTCGAGTTGACACCGAACTCCGCCGAGTGGGCAACGTGGCGCGCGACGGCAGCTGTCTCGAGGAACGCCTTTGCGGGAATGCATCCGCGGTTCAGACACGTTCCACCGATCGTGTCCTTTTCAATGAGGGCGACGGAAAGCCCGGCCGAGGCTCCGTAAAACGCGGCGGCGTATCCGCCCGGGCCACCACCGACAACAACGAGGTCAAAGAGATCTGCCATAGCGTTGGTAACCCTAACTGGTGGGGCTAATCGGCCGCCCACTGGCGTTGTTCGCCCGCCCTCAAATACGCGATGGTCGGGGCGGATTCGGCGGCCGCGAAACGTACGACGCAGCGCGTCTCGGTGTCGACCGCAACGGCTTTGCAGTCGCGTTGGGTAGCCGGGGATTGCTTCTCTGTTGCGCTCGATCCGACGAGCGGCTCGCTGACTCGACCGTCGGCCAGCATTCGCCAACCCGAAGACGCGCCTTCGGCAAGCTCGACGCCGACCATCGAGACAGTGACCAATGTCGCGTCGGGCGTACGGTCGATCGAGAGAACCGAGACGGTCATGTCACCGAGGGTTGCCTGAGCACCGAGCGCAAGAACCTCGACACGCTTTTCGTCGTTGGCAACCTGCACCAACTTGATGCCGCCCGCGAGAAGAATCGCAAGACCGCAGACGAGCGCAGTGAGTATGAGTTTCCTTGTGCTCATGGGGACACCAAGCCTACGAACCGCCTACCCTTTCGCCATGCGCATCGCGATCACCGGCGCCTCCGGCCTCATCGGTACGGCGCTGACCTCTCACCTTCGGGGCAACGGACACGAAACCGTGTCGTTCGTCCGCCGTCCAGCAGCTTCACCCGCGGAAATCTCGTGGGACCCCGCCGGGGGCAAGCTCAACGCGCACGACCTGGAAGGCGTCGATGCGGTGATTCACCTCGCGGGTGCCGGCATCGGCGACAAGCGCTGGAGCGATGCGTACAAGCGCGAAATTCTCGAAAGCCGCACCCGCAGCACCGAGTTGCTCGCGCAGCGACTCACCGAGGTCGAACGTCGTCCTTCGGTTTTTCTTTCGGGCTCGGCGATCGGAATCTACGGTGCGCGTGGGGATGAAGAACTCGACGAGAGCGGTTCGCACGGAACCGGATTTCTTGCCGACGTGTGCGAACGCTGGGAACGCGCAACACAACCCGCGCAGGCGGCCGGCGTTCGTACAGCGCACCTGCGCACCGGCATCGTGCTCGCCACCGAAGGTGGCGCACTGAAGAAGCAGTTGCCGCTCTTCAAGTTGGGTCTCGGCGGAAAATTCGGAAATGGTCGCCAGTGGCAAAGCTGGATCTCGATCACCGACGAAGTCCGCGCCATCTCACACCTGCTCACAAGCAAGATCTCGGGCGCCGTGAATCTCACCGCCCCGACTCCGGTCACCAACGCCGAATTCACCAAGGTGCTCGCGTCGGTCGTGAAGCGACCCGCGCTCTTGCCGATTCCCGGCTTCGGGCCGAAGGCGTTGCTCGGTTCGGAACTCGCCGATGCACTGCTGTTCACCGGACAGCGCGTCGTTCCGAAGGCATTGCTCGCCGACGGCTACGTGTTCACGCACTCAACGCTCGAATCGGCACTGCGCGACCTTCTGCACAAGTAGAACCGACTGCGCGAGTGAACACGACGCCGGCGACCGACCACGACGTCATCATCGTTGGCGCCGGCCTCGCCGGCTTGTCGTGCGCGCGACACCTGCAACGCGCGGGTCGAAAGGTTGTCGTTCTCGAAGCATCCGACGGTGTCGGCGGGCGCGTGCGAACCGACATCGTCGACGGCTTCCGCCTCGACCGCGGGTTCCAGGTACTTCTCACGGCCTATCCCGAGATTCAAACCGAAGTCGACCTCGTGAAGTTGCAGATGCGCTACTTCGAACCGGGTGCGTTGGTCCGTGGCGAAG
>JBEBAF010000252.1:0-2904 GCA_041159045.1 Actinomycetota bacterium | reverse complement strand
TTCCGCCTCGACCGCGGGTTCCAGGTACTTCTCACGGCCTATCCCGAGATTCAAACCGAAGTCGACCTCGTGAAGTTGCAGATGCGCTACTTCGAACCGGGTGCGTTGGTCCGTGGCGAAGAGAAGAACCACATCCTCAGCGATCCATTCCGCGCACCTGCACACCTCGTGCCAACGGCGATTGCGCCCGTCGGAACCGTCTTCGACAAAGCGCGTGTCGGCCTTCTGCGACTGAAGACTCAACGCACCTCTGCCCGAACGTTGCTGCAGAACGACGACATACCCACTGCCGAAGCGCTCGAGGCCCAGGGCTTTTCGCAGAAGATGATCGACCGCTTCTTCAAACCCCTCGTCGGCGGCATTCAACTCGATCCGCAACTCGGCACGTCTCGTCGCATGTTCGATGTCATCTTCCGCTCGCTCTCGCTCGGTGACACCGGCGTTCCCGCAATGGGAATGGGTGCACTCAGCGACCAAGTCGCCGGCCATTTGCGACCGGGCACCGTTCGCTTGAACACTCGCGTTGCTGCTGTCACGCCGCAATCCGTCACCACCACAACGGGCGAAACCTTCACGGCACGAACGGTCGTTGTCGCCACCGAAGGCCCCGTCGCAGCACAGCTCACCAACATCAAACCCGTGGCATCGCGGTCGGTCAGCTGCTTTTGGTTCGACGCACCCGCAGCACCGACCCCTCACAAACTCATTGCGCTCGACGGTTACTCGGGCGGGCCGGTTCTCAACCTCGCAGTGATGACGAACGTCGCACCCGAATACGCGCCCGAGGGTCGTCACCTGATTGCCGCCGCCTGCCCTTCAGTGACCGAGAGCAACCAGCCCGCACTCCACGACACAGTCATGGCGCAATTGCGATGGTGGTGGGGGCCGCAGGTTGCCGACTGGCGCCTCTTGCGCACCGACAACATCGCGCATGGCCAGCCCGACCAGTCGCCCCCGTTCCCCCCGAAGAAGCCAGTGGCGCTCGGCGACGGCCTTTTCGTGTGCGGTGACCACCGCGACACCGGCTCGATTCAAGGAGCCATGTACTCGGGTCGACGCTGCGCCGCCGCTGTGCTCGAATGTCTGGCATGACCGACAACGCATTCCTCGAGAGCACGATCGACAACAAGAACCAAATCATTCGCGTCTCGCTCATCGTCCCCGCTCCCGCGCAACAAATCTTCGACCTTCTCGCCAGCCCGGCCGGCCACGCCGTGATCGACGGCTCGGGCACCATCAATGCCCCTCTCGCCGACGCGCCCGAACGTCTCGCACTCGGCGCGAAGTTCGGCATGGACATGAAACTCGGCGTGAAATACAACATCACGAACGAAGTCGTCGAGTTCGAAGAAGGTTCGCGCATCGCGTGGCGCCATTTCGGCGGCCACATCTGGCGCTATATCCTCGAGCCACAGGCCGATGGCACCACGAAGGTCACCGAAGAGTTCGACTGGAAGAAGAACAAGTCGAAGCTCGTGTTGAAGGTCATGGGTGCGTTCGCGAAGAACCGCAAGTCGATGGAGAAAACTCTCCTTCGCCTCCGCGATCACTTCACCGCGTCAGCCAACTGATCGACCAACCGTTCAGGCAGTTTCGAGCAACGGGCCGTACCGTTGCTGTGCAGCCTGGGCAGAAGTTCCCATCAGTTCGCCAACTCGATGCCACGTCATTCCGGCATTGCGTGCCCGCGATACGGATTCGATGAGTTGCTGTTCGGATCGGGCACGTGCAACGACTGCACGTTGCAGCAAGAACTCCTCGACCGGAATCTCGGATGCTGTGTCGGGATCGAAGTTCTCGAACTGCTGCGCAAGTTCGTCGGCGTGGTCAATGATGTCTTGGATTGAACGTGGCATCTGCATCACCTCAAGAACTTCGACCTGGCCGGCATTGCGTGAATGACAACTTCGACTCCGCGCTTGACAACGACTCCAACCTCAAGAATCCGAGTCGCGCGATCCGGGCCAATGACCATCGTGAGGTCGTTGTTTCGAAAGACCCGAATCGGGTGTCGCAGGGCGTGGCGCATGTCCTCATCGACAACTCCGTGCTTTCGCGCGGCGTCGAGAATGGCCAGGTCGTTGTCATCAAGATATATTGATATCACCTCGGCATCAAAGTCGTCAACCACGGCCAGTGAGTGCCCAATTGACCCAGAGCCCGACCCGACAAAGAAATAGATTCACGGCGTGGCAATCACACTCCCCCGTGGCTTTTCGTCGTACGTCGCCAACATCGGCGTCAAAGACGCAACCGACGACTTCACTCTCGTCGTTGCCGACACGAAGTGCGCTGCCGCAGGCGTCTTCACACAAAGCCGGTTTGCCGGGCCGAGCGTCACCGTGAGTCGCAAGCACCTCGTCGACAACTCTGCGCGCGCAATGGTCGTCATCTCGAAGAACGCGAACGTTGCAAACGGCCCCCAGGGCGAAGCGGATGCGCTGGAAGTCGTACAAGGAGTCGCGAAATCGATCGGTTGCGACCCGCACGACGTTCTCATCGCATCGACCGGAGTCATCGGTCGTCCGTATCCGATGGAACGCATCCGCGCGGGTCTCGCATCGATTCCGGCGCAAGTCACCGGCACCGATGCCTCCGCAGTGGCGCGCGGAATCATGACGACTGACACCGTGCACAAAATCGCGGAAGCGAACATCGCGGGAACCAACGCGCGCATCGTCGGGGTCGCCAAGGGCGTCGGCATGATCGAGCCGAACATGGCAACGCTGATCACGATGATGTTCACCGACGTTGAAATCGCGCCCCAGCATCTGGATGCGATTTTCCGTCGGGTGATGAATCGCACATTCAATTGCGTTTCGGTCGACACGGACACATCAACCAGTGACACGGCCATCATTCTCGCCAGTGGCGCGGCGGGCGTCGCCAGCAACGAAGCATTCG
>JBEBAF010000251.1:0-5485 GCA_041159045.1 Actinomycetota bacterium | reverse complement strand
ACGAAGTCGGAAAAGGATCGTGGGCCGGCCCCTTGGTGGTGTGCGCCGCCGTTGTGCGCACCGACATCGACGCCACCGATCTTGTCGCACGGGATTCGAAGGCGCTGTCGGAAAAGAAACGTGAAGCAATCTTCGACACCGTTGCCGCACAGTGTTCGCACTGGGCGCTCGGCATCGTGACTGCCGATGAATGCGACAAGTTCGGCATGAGCAACGCTCAACGACTGGCAACCAAGAGGGCGATCGTTGGCTTGGGAGCCGAACCGGATGCTGCCATCGCCGACGGCAAGTGGGATTTCGTCTCGCCGCTCGTTCCGCGCGTACTCATGAAAGTGAAGGCCGATGCGGTGTCGGCATCGGTTGCCGCCGCGTCGGTGCTTGCCAAAGTGTCGCGTGATCGCATGATGCGCGAATTTGCCGATGAGCATCCGCATTGGAATTTCGCCGGGAACAAGGGCTACCCATGCCCGAAGCACCGCGATGGTCTGCGGGAACACGGTGTATCGCCCATACACCGAGTGTCGTGGGCGTTCATGGAGAACCTCGGACTGCCTATTTGACGGTCAAGTTCACCGTTGCACTTCCCGTCTTGCCATTCGCTCCGGCTTGGACGACGATCGAGAATGATCCGCGTTTGCGCGGAGATCCAACGATGGTCGCAGTCTTCACGTTGTAGCGAAGCCCCGGTGGCGCGCCACGCATCGACGCTGTCTTGCCGCCGAGCAATGCAGGGATCTCGACGGGGCAGGGCTGGCCCACCCGACACGTGACCGTGAACGACGTGACAGAAGGCGTCGTTGCGGGCTGTGGTGATGCCGCCGGAGCACTGGGCCTCGCGGTTGCTCCGGGTCGAGTTGAAGGTGCTGTGGGTGCGTTCACCGTGGCCGACTGTCCGGCGCGCTGGTCGACGTTGGGCGCTGAAAGAGTGGCTTGCGTGGTGGTCGTTGCGACCGCCGAAGTATTCGAACCCACCACGGTTGATCTCGTCGGTGCGATCGGTGTGGGAGTCGACTCGGAGGTCGATGCGGGCGCCGTGATCATTGGCGCGATCGACGTCGTCATGGTTGTTGGGGCCGGCGCCACGATGCGCGTCGAGAGTGCGGTTGATTCGTAACCGAACTGGTTGAGCACGGTCAATGAGCCATAGGCCGATTCCGCATCCGGCCAGCTTCCATCGAAGGACCGTGAGTCCGGATCGAACGTGGACCGCCAAGAGTTTCCCGCGCGGGACCACGCTTGCAGAGAACCGTCGTACCCACTTGGAGCATCACCGAAGAAGTTAATGGTGGCGCGGACCATGGCTCCGGTTGTCGGCTCGGTGAAGTCGACAACTGCCCTCGGAGCGCGATGTCCAACGTCGGGGCTGCCGAACACCGACACGGTGCCCGCACCTCCGGATGCGCGGGGGGCGCCAACGACCGCGACCCCATCGTCGATTCCGACACTGTTGCCGAAGCCATCGCCGTTCGTCGGACTTGCTGGTTGGAGGCTGCGTGCAAGCACCCACGCGGCGTCACGCAGTACGTAGGTGAATGCTGCGCCGGGACAGCACGTCATTCCAAGGCTCCATGGTGCGCCGACGATGAGTTCGTTGCCATCCGAGGAGAGATCGACCGCGGCACCAAATGCACGCTGTCCGGTGGCTGACCCATCGGGATGATCGATGCGTGTTGGGCAAGTCCAAGTACCCGATGAGCGTTCGCACACATGAACCGCGCCCTGCGCGGCTGCGGGCGCACCGATCACCATGCGTGACCCAACGATGTTCACGTCGGCGCCAAACGACTCGTTGTTCGTTCCATCGAGTCGCTGAGCAAGGCTCCATGTCTCGCCGGAACGGTTGAAGACAAATACGGCTCCGTCGCCGCCGAGGGCACCGCTCGCGCCAACGACGAGTGTCGAGTCGTCCATGTCGATCGCCGTTCCGAAAGTGCCGTTCGTTGCGACTCCGCCGGCGTCGACTGACGTGATGGTCAGGGATACGCCACGCAATGGCATGATGAAAACCGTGGGCGTGGGCGTGGTGTACCGGCCAATGGCGGGCGCTGACACCGCCATGTAATTGTCGGATAATGCGACGGCCGCACCGAGATCGTCGCCCGAACGAGCGTTGAAACCAAGTCGGGGAGAGGTATTCGTGATGCTTGACTGCGGTGACTTGCCGATGAGGATCTCGCCGATTCTGTCGCCGAACAATCCACTGCGCGTGTCGCCTGCTGATGCGATCACGTTCTGATCGTTGACGTCGATGTCGCGGCCAAAATAAAAGTCCCAGCTACCGATGATCTCTCGTGGCGTCGACCAAGCGTCGGAGAACGATGATGTGTACACCACTCCCTTCGTTGCGGTTGGGCGCGCCTTTGACGAGGCGAACACCATTGCGCGGTCGACGGCGACGCGCGTTCCGAATGACGCACCATCAGGTGCGGTCAGAGTTCGATCGGGGGCCGAGGGGGTTGGGAGTGTTGTCGTCGGGGCGAGCTGCAGGTCAAAGTCAGGTGCCGCCGGTGCGTCAGGAGCCGCAATGACGTTCTTCGTCCGCGCGTCCCCGCTGTCGCTCGAACTACCGCACGAGACGAGACTCGATGTCAGACCCACTGCAGCAAATGCAGGCAGCATCAACCGACGAGCCGAAATACGCATGCCTTGAGGGTACTCAGAGCCCTGAGTTTGACCAGTCGGCTCTGAGGGAACTACTTCGCGAGGTCGCGGAACGGCGACTTCGAGTCGATGCCGGGTTCCTTCGGCAGGCCGAGTACGCGTTCGCCGACGATGTTGCGCATGACTTCGTCGGAGCCGCCCGCGATGCGCAGGCCGGGAGTGCCGAGAATCAATTGGTTCCACGCGTAGGTGCCCCATTCGCCGGTGTCGGCGATGACCTTGGGTCCGAGCACTTCCGAGAGGAATGCGCACAGGCGCAACTGGTTGTCGGTGAGTGCCATCTTGCCGGTCGACATTTCGGGGCCGGGGGTTTGTCCGGCGCGAATCTTCGCCATTGCGCGCTGATTGTTGTACGACGCGACGCGATAGCGAATGACGAGGTCGGCAAGCTTGTTGCGCACGACCGGATCGGTGTCGAGTCCGTAGTGTCGCACCATGGCGTACACGCGGGTGAGCGGATCGCCGCCTCCACTGCCACCACCGATCGCGGCACGTTCGTTCATCAAGGTGGTGAGTGCAACGTTCCAGCCGTTGTTCACATCGCCGAGTCGATGATCGTCACGCACGCGCACTTCGGTGAAGAACACTTCGTTGAAGCTTGCTCCGCCGGTCATCTGGCGCAACGGACGAATTTCAACGCCGGGAGCCTTCATGTCGACGATGAAGCCGGTGAGGCCCTTGTGCTTGGGCAGATCGGGATCGGTGCGGCAGATGATTTCGCCGATGTCGCTGTAGTGCGCACCCGAGGTCCACACCTTCTGTCCGGTGATCACCCATTCTTCGCCGTCGCGCACGGCCTTGGTTTGGAGTGATGCAAGGTCGCTTCCCGCGGCGGGTTCGGAGAACAACTGACAACCGACGATGTCGGCACGCCACATCTTCTTCAGGTAGAGGTCTTTCGCCGTGTCGGTTGCGTGGGCGAGAATCGTTGGCGCAACCATGCCGAGGCCGATCTGGAAGAAGCCTTGGTTCGGAACCTTGTACTCGGCTTCGAGTCGCGAGTAGATGCGCTCGAAGGAAGCGGGGAGGCCGCTACCGCCGTACTCTTTCGGGCCGCTGATCCATCCGAATCCGGCGTCGAACTTCTTGCGCCGCCAGGCCTTCGACTCTTCGAGCATGACGAGTTCCTGCTCGCGCGTGCGCTCTTCGAAGACGTTGACCTTGTCGGAACCCTCGCCCCAGACAAAGGTCTTCTCCGCTTCCTTACGCTCGAGATTGGCATCGAGAAATGCCGTTGCGGCCGCTGTGAAATCCTCGGGTGACATGTCGGGAGAGTACATTCTTTGCCATGGGTCAGCCAGTTGCAGTCCTCGAAGGTCCGGCGGGAAAGCTCGGAATGGTGCGCTTCGAAGCGAACCGCAGTTTCACGGGCCAGGGTCACGAGCGGTTCGACTCGGTTGAGCAGGCGGTGGGCACGCGCCCTGCCGCCGTTGTTGCCCAGCGTTTGTTTGCCACCGGCCAAGTTGCCGCGGTTCACGTGTATGCCAACGTCATCACGGTCGACCTGGCGAAAGGTGCTGGCGCCCAGGGTCTTGAACAGGTCGTTCGCGATCTGTACCAGTACTGGAAACCGGGCATGGAGCCGCCGGCATTCGAAGACCTCGTCCCCGAGGAAGAGCCTGCCGCGGCAGCCCCGTCGTCGGGTGGTGGCGATGGCCCGGCTCTCAGCGAAGCCGCAAAGCGTGTGCCCGCACACCTTTTCGAGCGCAGCGCAGCCGCTCGCGCCCGCCTCGGCAAGTAGCCATTTTTCGGCCGCTCAGGTCGGTTCCGGACGAATCAACCCCTGGGCAAAACGCCCGATTTTTCCGAAGTTTTTCAACGCTCCGTCGTTCGCGTCAGCGTTTCGACACCTATTCTTTGCCTCGCAGGGAAGTGGGTACGCGACAGTTTCGGGTTTCCGGTTGAACGTCTGAAGGGCGCACGATGAGCGAAGAACTCAGTTTGCAGGATGCGGCTGACATTCTTGACGTGCACTACATGACCGCATACCGGTACGTGCGTCTCGGCCTTCTCAACGCCACCAAGGTTGGCGGAACATGGCGCGTGAAGCGCAGTGATCTCGATGCATTCCGCGATGGATCATCGAAGGACGCGAGCGTCGAAGGTGAGTCGGGCAAGAAAAGTGCGCCCTGGTCCGAGCGTTTGGAACTTCGCTTGTTGGCCGGCGACGCACGTGGGGCGTGGGGTGTGGTTGAAGCCGCACTCGCCGCGGGCGCCGACCTCGACGACATCTACATGGAAGTCGTCAGCCCTGCTCTCGTCAGCATCGGCGACAAGTGGGCGAGGGGTGATCTCGAGATCTATCTCGAGCACCGTGCAAGCGCAATCGTTGGACGCATCATGGGCAGGCTTGGTCCGCGTTTTGCGCGACGCGGCCGCACGCGCGGGGCAATCCTCGTTGGCGCACCCGAAGGAGAACGCCATTCGCTTCCCGTGTCGATGGTTGCCGATCTCATCCGTCAAAGCGGATGGGAGGTGTACGACCTCGGCGCCGATCTTCCGGCCGACTCGTTCTCGGTTGCGGCACGCCACACCATCGACCTTGCTGCGGTGTGCGTCAGCGTCACGTCGGAAGGGTCATTGACGAAGGCTGTCGATGCAATCGCTGCGGTGCGCGATGTGGTGCACCCATCGGTACAGATCTACGTGGGCGGTCTGGCCGTGAAGTCGGCCGAGCAGGCTTAAACCTTGGGTGCCGACGGGTGGGCCGCCAACGCGGGTGATCTCGTTGCCTTGCTGAACGAACTGCCGTCGCGTACTCCGGTCGACAACACCGACGAGTACTTCGGCGACACGCGCAGCGTCGGCTGACCCCGGAAGAAGG
>JBEBAF010000250.1:0-3983 GCA_041159045.1 Actinomycetota bacterium | reverse complement strand
TGCTGACGAGCTCACGGCCGTCGAAACCCTGAAGGGTCAGCCCGACATGCCCGACGCACTCGATGTGTCGCCCGCAATCGCGCAGGAAGTCGACGCGAAGGGCCTGTGGGAGCCGTACAAGCCCTGCTCATGGGACGAAATCCCGGAGAACATGAAGGATGCCGACGGCAAGTGGGTCGCGGCCTACTACGGAATCATGGCTATCGGTGCCAACACGACGATCGTCACCGACGGCGCGCCGAAGTCCTTCGCCGATCTGAAGGACCCGAAGTACAAGGGCAAGGTGTCGCTCAACGGTGACCCACGTGAAGCCGGTGCGGCCTTTGCTGCGGTCATGGCGGCATCGATTGCGAATGGCGGCTCGTTCGACGACATCCTGCCCGGCATCGAGTACTTCGCCGAACTGAAAGAACTCGGCAACCTCGCGGGCACCGACGTCACCGAAGCGACCGTCATCTCGGGCGAGACGCCGATCTGGCTCGACTGGACCTACAACTACCCGGGCCTCGCACCGACACTCGAAGAGAACGGCATCACCTGGGAAATCAACGTCCCGAGCGACGGTGTGTACGGCGGCTACTACGCCCAGGGTGCTGTCAAGGACAGTCCGCACCCGAACGCGGCGAAGCTGTGGATCGACCACATCATCTCGGACGAAGGTGCACTCGGCTACATCCAAGGAGGTGCCGTTCCGGCGCGCTACGCGGCGTTGGTCGCGGCCGGCAAGGTGACGGACGAGATGAAGAAGAACATGCCCGCCGACGAACTCGTCGCAAAGGTTGCGTTCCCGTCTCAGGACCAGATCGCCAAGGCAAAGGAAGTTCTCGCCGAGCAGTGGCCGACACTCGTCGGCTGATCTGACGAGCACTCGAAGATGCCTGTTCTCCCCCTTACAGGTGGTCATCGAACGGGGAGTCCGCTTCGGCGGACTCCCCGTCTTGCTTTGTCCGAGACGATCGGTCTCCTGCCGTTCTTCACGCTCGTCGCGGTCTTCCTCGCGTGGCCGACCTTCACACTGTTCAGAATGGCCTTCGAAAGAACGGAGAACTCCGAGGTTCCGGCGATGCGCGAAGCGATCACCGGCACATATCTCGATTCGTTCGTCTACACGATGAAGTTGAGTGCCCTCTCCGCACTGCTCGGCGCCGTCATCGGCGCAATCCTCACCGCAGCGGTGGTCCGCATCGAGCATCCGCGCTGGATTCGCAAGGCGGTGTCGAGTTTCTCAGGTGTCGCAGCGAACCTCGGCGGCATTCCGCTCGCATTCGCGTTTCTCGCCGCCCTCGGCACCCAGGGTCTCGTCACGAAACTTCTCGACTGGGGAGGGATCGACCTGATCGGTGCAGGGTTCATCATTTCGAACTTCGCAGGGATCACCGTCGTCTATCTCTACTTCCAGATTCCGCTCATGTTCCTCGTACTGCTCCCGTCGTTCGAGGGACTACGACCGGTGTGGCGCGAGGCCGCGGTGAACCTCGGCGCGACGCCCCTGCGGTATTGGCGCCATGTCGGCTTTCCCCTCCTCTCGCCGGCGCTCCTCGGCGGTTTTCTGCTCTTGTTCGCCAACGCGTTCAGCGCCTACGCCACCGCGTACGCGCTGTCCTCCGGCGGCGCAAAGCTCATTCCCGTCCAAATTCGTTTCTTTCTGCAAGGCAACACGATCACCGGAAAGAGCAACCTCGGCTATGCGATGGCCGCGTGGATGATCATCATCATGATCATCACCATGGGCGCCTACCTCGTGCTTCGCCGTCGTGCCGAGCGGTGGCAGCGATGAGATCGCGCGGAAAGTCACCGATTTGGGCCTGGCTCGTCGTGTCGAGCGCCACGATTGTCTTCGCGCTGCCGATGATCGCCATGTCAAGATTCGCTTTCCAGCGAGTTCCCGTGGCGCTGCTCGGTCGCGACACGATTCTCAAACGATGGACACTCGACGGCTTGTTCGACATGTTCGGTGACCCTGACTTTCGGCCGGCGCTCTGGCTCAGCATCCGAATCGCTGCGCTCACTGTCGTCGCGACTTTCTTGATCATGCTTCCGACCGCACTGTGGGTCAACACGCGAGCAGCCAGATACAGGTCCCTCGTCGAGGTGGCAACCATGATGCCCTATGTCGTCCCGCCGATCGCACTGGTTGTCGGCGCAGGTGGAGCATTCCGCGATGTCGCGCCGTGGTTTTTGCGCAGCGATTACAGCCTCGTCCCATTTTACGTCATTCTCGCGATGCCATTCACGTTTCGGTCACTCGATGCGGGGTTGCGCGCGATCGACCTGCGAACTTTGCTCGACGCTGCACGATCGCTCGGTGCGTCGACTCCACGAGCTCTCGTGCGAATCGTCGCGCCCAACATGACCTCGGCACTGTCCGGAGCGGCGTTCCTGACGATCACCGTCGTGCTCGGCGAATTTACGATCGCGTCATTGTTCCTGAAACCGACATTGCCGTTGTACATGTCGTACTCGCAGGGTCGCAACCCGCAGGGTGCGCTCGGCCTCGCCGTACTGATGCTGCTCTTCACCACCCTGGCCTTTTTCGCTGCCTCCAGGCTCGGCGGAAAAGGCCGACGCTCGACACGCGAAGCGATCGGAGTCCTGCCATGACCGAGAAACCGGGCCTCACTTTCGCGGCGGTATCGAAGAAGTTCGGGGAAACCGAGGCGCTGGTTTCCTTCGACCTTGCGATACAGCCGGGGGAATTCGTCACACTCCTCGGACCGAGTGGATGCGGCAAGACAACCGCCTTGCGTATCGCCGCGGGGTTCGAAGAGCCGACGACGGGTCGCATCCTGCTCGGCAACGTCGACATCACGCGTCAGCCACCGCACACCCGCAACATGGGAATGGTTTTTCAGAGCTACAGCCTTTTCCCTCATCTGAACGTGCTCGACAACGTGGGTTTCGGATTGAAGATGCGTGGTGCCCCACGGCAGTCGATTCGCCGAACCGCAGAAGAGATGCTCGAGCTCGTGAGACTCGGCGACCTTGCCGATCGCTTTCCCCATCAATTGTCGGGGGGCCAGCAGCAACGCGTGGCGTTGGCTCGCGCGCTTGCAATTGCACCCGATGTCTTGTTGCTCGATGAACCGCTCAGCGCACTCGACGCGAAAGTACGGACCGAGATTCGAGACGAAATCCGATCGCTCACCCGGCGCCTCGGCACGACGACGATCTTCGTGACCCATGACCAGGAAGAAGCACTCGGGCTGTCGGACCGGGTCTGCGTGATGAACCTCGGACGTGTCGAACAAGTCGGCTCGCCCGCACAGATCTACGACCATCCCGCAAGCGACTTCGTCGCGTCGTTCGTCGGAGAAATGAACCGCATCCGCATTGGAGAGGAGTCCCTGTCGGTACGACCGGAGCGAGTCCGCCTCGTGGATGCGAAGACTGCTCGACACTCCGGGCGCGTCGAGTCGACGACCTTCCATGGATCGCACGTTCGTTACGTCGTACGACTGGACGATGGACAATCGATCCAGGTGTCAAAGCCACACAACCCCGACGACCCATTGCTTTCCGACGCAATCGTTGGTATCCAATTCGAGGAGGAGACGAATACATGATCCTGTCAGCAACCGAAATCGAACACTTTCGCAATCGCGGCTGGGTCGTGACCAACCTCATCGACGACATCACCGCGAGGGAAATCGTGCGCTGGGTCGACGACATCGCGGAATGGGCCGACGACGGTCCATGGCTCCACTACCGCGAGATGACCAACTTCGGACCGAAAATCTGTCGAACCGAGAACTTCACTCCGCACCACGCAGGAATGCACCAGTTGCTGCGCCTCGGACGCTTGGTCGCAGCAGCCAGCGAGCTAATCGGAGAGCCCGCGGTTCTGTACAAAGAGAAGATCAACTACAAGATGGTCGGTGGTGCCGGATTCTCCCCGCACCAAGACGCGCCTGCGTACCGCTTCGTCGACACCCATGTCAGTTGCATGATCGCCGTCGACGACGCGACCGTGGCCAACGGCTGTC
>JBEBAF010000249.1:0-7463 GCA_041159045.1 Actinomycetota bacterium | reverse complement strand
TCGGCGGAAAGGACGGGTTGACACGCGTCGACGAACTGCTCGACGGTCATCTTGCGGATGTATTCGCCGTTGAATGCGAGCAATTTCTGGATGTCGAAGAACGCCGGTGAATGGTTGACGTCTTCCAACCTGAACTCATCGACGATGCGTTGCCACGGAACGATTTCCGTGTCACCTTGCGGTGCCCATCCGAGAGTCATCAAGTAGTTGATCATCGCGTCGGCGAGGATTCCCTCTTCGCGATACTGCTCGACCGCGACCTTGTCGCGTCGCTTCGAAAGCTTCTTGCGCTGTTCGTTAACGAGCACCGGAACGTGTGCCCACGTGGGCGGCTGTGAACCGAGGGCGAGCCACAGCAACTGCTGCTTCGGAGTGTTGGGCAAATGCTCTTCGGCCCGCACGACGTGCGTGATTCCCATCAACTGGTCGTCGACGACGTTGGCAAGCAGGAACATCGGTGATCCGTTGCCGCGCAACAACACGAAGTCTTCGATGGTCGAGTTGTCGAAGCGCACTTCCCCTCGCACGAGATCGTGCACGATCGTTTCGCCGTCGGGAACACGGAATCGAAGCACTCGACCCGGCCCGGGCTCGAGCCCGCGGTCGCGGCTGAATCCGTCGTATCCCGGCTTGCCGGAAGCTTTCGCACGTTCCTGAACCTGTTCGGGCGTCAGATCACAGAAGTACGCCTTGCCTTCTGCGTACAGACGCATCGCGGCTTCAACGTGGGCCGCTGCGTTTTCGGATTGGAAATAGGGCCCTTCGAACTGCGGGTGGTCGTTGTCGATGCCCAACCATGCGAGCGCGTCGATGATTCCCTGGGTCCATTGCGGCTGATTACGCGATTCGTCGGTGTCTTCGATGCGCAAAACGAAGGTTCCACCTTCGCGCAACGTGAGCGCCCAGTTGTACAAAGCCGTGCGCGCGCCACCAACATGGAAGAACCCCGTTGGCGAAGGTGCGAATCGGTAACGGGGGGTGGCTTTCGACATGACCCCGAAAGGCTACCGATCGACACCAACCAATGGGAAGGACGCCATGCAGAACCAACCGAACGTCTTCGGCGAACCCGTCACGTCGTGCTGCACGAGCCCGATGACGGGCTGGTATCGAAATGGTTGTTGTGAAACCGGCGGCGATGACGTGGGGGTTCACACTGTCTGCGCCGTGATGACCGATGAATTCCTCGAATTCTCGAAGCGAATGGGAAACGATCTCTCCACCCCGATGCCGCAGTACGGATTCCCCGGCTTGCGACCCGGCGACCGCTGGTGCTTGTGTGCGATGCGCTGGCAAGAAGCTCTGGACCACGGGATGGCGCCCAAAGTCGATCTTTCGGCAACGCACATGCGGACCCTCGAATTCGTGGAGCTCGACGACTTGAAGCGTTTCGCCATCTAGTCGGCGAATACGCAGTCGGAAGATTCAGTCGAGACCGACGAGATCGGCGTACGACTCGCGACGGCGCACGATTCGCGAACGTCCGTCGGCGACGAAAACAACAGCTGGTCGCGTGACCATGTTGTAGTTCGAAGACATCGAATAGCCGTAAGCCCCGGTAACGGGAACGGCGAGCAAGTCACCGACTTTCAGTTCGGCGGGCACATGAGCTTCGTCGATGAGGATGTCGCCACTTTCGCAATGCTTGCCAACCAGTCGCACCGGACGGGAACGGACCGCGGTTGGATGCGCGGGCATGAATGCCTCGTAACGCGCGCCGTAGAGCATCGGGCGCAGGTTGTCGCTCATTCCGCCGTCGACGGCCACGTAGTCACGAACATGCGGAATTTCCTTGATCGTTCCCACCGAATACACGGTGATGGCGGCTGACGCCACGATCGACCGCCCCGGTTCAACCATCACCCTCGTGCCGGCGGGCAGAGAATCAGTGGCTGCACGAACAACGGCAGCCCACTGCCCCATCGTCGGTGCGTGTTCGGCTTCGGTGTACGCAACGCCCAAGCCTCCTCCGACGGTGAGATCGGGCAAGCCGAGAGGCGCGAAGAATTCGACCATCAATTCGGTCGCCCGGCCCAACAGGTCGACGTCGAGCACGTTCGATCCGATGTGGAAATGAACACCGACGAGTTCCAGATTTGCCGACGACTTGATTGCGTCGATGGCACGCTGCGCGTCGCCGTTGGCGAGGTTGAAACCGAACTTCGAATCGTCCTGGCCAGTCGAAATGAATTCGTGCGTATGAGCATGAACACCTGGCGTCACGCGCACCTGGATGCGTGGCCGCTTGCCGAGTTCGGCCGCCACGGACTCGAGACGATCGATCTCGTCGAAACTGTCGGCAACGATGTGTCGCACGCCTTCGCCGATTGCATAACGGAGTTCGTCGACCGACTTGTTGTTTCCGTGCAACACGCAATTGTTCGCGGGTACTCCGGCGGCAAGTGCAACGTACAACTCACCGCCCGTTGCAACGTCAAGGAGCAGGCCTTCTTCGTTGACCAGACGGGCCATTTCTTTGCAAAGAAATGCCTTCGTCGCGTAGATCACATTGCCGCGACCGAAAGAACCAACGGCTTCACGGCAGCGATTGCGTAGGTGCGTTTCGTCGTAAACGAACAATGGTGAACCGAACCGGGCCACGAGATGGTCGATTCGGCAACCGCCGATCGACAAAGAACCGTCAGCCTCGATCGCCGACGTGTCGGGCAACAGCCTCATTTCGATCGGTGCGCGACTCACATCGTCTCCGGGGTTTAGATGCCGAGCAGCCCGAGCCCGACGTTCAACACGCGCGCCGTTGCATCGCACAGAGCCAAGCGGCCCGTTCGCACGGGTTCGTCGGACTTCAACACCGGGCAGTTCTCGTAGAAACCGGTGAAGAGCGTTGCCACGTCGTAGAGATAGGTGCAGAGTCGATGCGGGCTTGCCTTGTCGATCGCGTCCCAGACTGCGGAGTCGAACTGAAGGAGCGCCAACGCCAGTGCCTTCTCGTGTGGTTCGTTGATCTGTAGACTGTTCCGGTCGAGAGTTGCACGGTCGACATTTGCCCGTCGGAAGATGCTGCAGATTCGGGCGTGTGCGTACTGCAGGTACGGGGCCGTGTTGCCGTCGAACGACAACATGCGATCCCAGTCGAAGATGTAGTCCTTCACACGATCGGTGGAAAGGTCGGCGTACTTCACGGCGCCGATGCCGATCATCCGCGCAACCGATGCCTGTTCGTCGGCCGAAAGCGACGGATTCTTTTCACGTACCGCCGTTGTGGCCCGTTCGACTGCTTCTTCCAAGAGCGCGGACAACTTGACGGAATCACCACTTCGGCTCTTCAACATTTTCTTGTCGGAGCCGAGCACGTTTCCGAATGCGACGTGCTGCATCGCGACGCTCTGAGGTAGCCAACCTGCGGTACGCGAAGCAGCCTCGACCATCTGCAGATGTTGTGCCTGTGGCGCACCGACCACGTACCACATCGCGTCAGCCCGGAGTCGCTCGACCCGGTCGATGACGCACGCCAAGTCGGACGTTGCGTAGTTGTAGCCGCCATCGCCCTTGCGAATGATCAACGGCAGCGGTTCGTTGTCGCGGTTCGTGAAACCATCGAGAAACATCACATCGGCGCCGTCGCTTTGCGTGATGTGCCCTGATTCGCGCAACCGCTCGACGACCTTCGGAAGAAGGTCGTTGTACGCGCTTTCACCCATGAGATCGTCGTCGTTCAGCAGAACTCCGAGAGTCGAATAGACACGGTTGAAGTACTTGGTGCTTTCGGCCACCAACACCCGCCACATCCGCAAGGTGTCGGCGTCACCCGCCTGAAGTGACACGACGCGGAGACGCGAACGCTCTTTGAAGGAATCATCGGCTTCGAACTTCTTTCGTGCGTCCTTGTAAAAGCCGTCGAGGTCGCCGACGGAAAACTCGGCCGCAGCTCGTTCCTCGCCAAGGTCGATGAGGTGCTCGATCAACATTCCGAACGGCGTTCCCCAGTCGCCGATGTGGTTCTCGCGAACCACACGATCGCCGACGAAGTCGAGCATCCGCACCAAAGCATCACCGATCACGGTCGATCGCAGGTGACCAACGTGCATTTCCTTGGCGACGTTCGGTGCCGAATAGTCGACAACCACCGTGCGGGTCGGCTCGCTTCGCCTCACCCCCAGGCGCGCATCAACCGCGACGGCACGGAGATTGTTCGCAATGAAGTCGCTGCTGAAAGTGACGTTGATGAAACCCGGACCGGCGATCTCGACGTGGTCACACATGTCGTCGAGATTTCCGACTTTGGCAAGAACCTCTTCGGCGACCTCACGCGGTTTGCGACCAATTGCCTTCGCAACCGCGAGCGATCCGTTCACCTGCGCATCGGCGTGTTCACTCGGACGCACCACCGGATCGGCGGGCGCGCCCGCGACCGCCGCGAATGCGTCGGCGAATCGAAGGGACAGGAGGTGGAGGGGATCTGCCATGTCGCGACCCATTGTTGCCGACGCGCGAGGGAACGCGACGATTATTTGCCAAACGTGTGTTCATTTCGGAACGAAGCAACGAGCATTCGACGGATAGCCTGACGTCCGCTTCCGGGCAACCGGTAAGCCCTCGTAGCTCAGGGGATAGAGCGTCGGCCTCCGGAGCCGTAGGCGCAGGTTCGAATCCTGCCGAGGGCACCAACTTTTCGCGGGGTGATTCCGTGGGATAATTCCGACGTGAGCAACCCATCCGGTCAGTGCCCCTACAGCCCCACCGACGCCGACGTTGTGGCGAATCCGTTTCCCGCCTACGCCACACTCCGCGAGGAATGCCCGGTGCATGCGTCATCGATGGCGGGCGTCGACTTCCTCACTGTCTCGCGACGCGACGACGTGCACGCGATTCTCACGGCCCCGAATCTCTGGGTGAACCGCCACGGTGCGGGCATCGCGTACTCCGGCGAAGACGGCCGGGGCAATCTTCAGCACTACGACCAACCCGAGCACACCAAGCGCCGCGTCTTGATGCGCAACGAGTTCAACCCGCTCGAAGTCCGCAAACTCGCCGACGCCACGCGCGTACTCGCACAAGACTTGGCCACCGAGATGCGTGCCGGCGGGCCACACGTCGAACTGCACGACGCGTTCGCCTGCCCACTGCCGATTCTCGGCTTCATCGATCTCATGGGCGTCGACCCCGACGACCGCAACCGCATCAAGGCCTGGGCCGATCAACTGGTACTTGGTCTGTCCGACCCGAAGCAGGCCGTCAAGCCAACCGCCGAGATCAAGGCCTACATCAACTCTGCCGTTGCAGAACGTCGCCGCATCGCCGACGAGGGCGGCACTCCTCGTCCCGGTCTTCTCACCGAATACTCGTCGCGTCTTCTCGACGGCGAGCGCATTCCGCTCATCGAAATGGAGTCGATGATTCTGCAGTTGATGGTTGCCGGACACGAAACAACCACGTCGCTCATCACCAATTTCATGTGGCGCATGCTCGAAACGCCAACTTTGTGGCAGCGCATCGTCGCCGACCATTCACTCATCCCGAACGCCATCGAAGAGAGTCTCCGCTTCGACCCACCGGTTCTCGGACTGTTCCGCACGAACGTCGAGCCGACATCAATTGCCGGAGTCGAGATTCCCGCGAAATCGAAGGTGATGTCGCTCTACGCATCGGCGAACCGCGATCCGTTGGCATTCCCGAATCCCGACGAGTTCGACATCGATCGTGACGAGGTGCAGTTGAAGCGGCACTACAGCTTCGGTTGGGGCATTCATCACTGCCTCGGCGCGCCGCTTGCCAGGCAAACCGCGCGCATCGCGATCGAAACGCTTGCCGTCGAATTTCCCGAAATGCGTCTGAACGGCGCCACCGAGCGTCTCGCGCCCGAAATTCTGTGGGGTCGCCGCAAACTTCCCGTCGCTCTTTGGTGATTCAGTGCGGCTGCGTGAAGCCGAACACTTCGCGCAACGCGGCATCGGTGAGAACCTCGTGTGGTGGACCCTGCGCAACCACACGCTGCGCAACCAGAATCGCCGCATCGGCAGTGTCGGCATCACTCAGCTCGTGCGTGGCCATCACGACACTGACTCCCCTGCTGCGTTCTTCCGCGATGAGATCTGCAACGAGTCGTCGACCGGCGACGTCGAGTCCCGCGGTCGGTTCGTCGAGCAAGAGAACATCGCCTTCGCGCGACAACACTTGCGCGAGATGCGTGCGCTGTTGCTGACCGCCGGACAAATCACGCAACGGACGATGACGGAACTCGATGGCACCCGTTCGCCGCATCGACGCCTCGACGACATTGAAATCCTCGCTGCCCATGCGGCCGAGCAATCCGTGACGCGCGAATCGACCCATCATCACCACGTTCTCGACGCGTAGTGGCAACGTGTGTGACGACACCGGATGTTGCGGTAGGTAGGCAACGCGTGCCGGTTGTGTTCCCGGCGCGGCCCCGAGCACCGAGACATCGCCGCCTTGCGGGTCGAGAAGGCCGGCCAAGGTCTTCAACAGCGTCGATTTCCCCGAGCCGTTCGTGCCAATGAGAACGAGCATCTGCCCCGGATACAACGCGAAATCGATTCCGTCGACAACCGGCCGATGGCCGTAGCCCACAGCCAGGCCACTGGCTCGAATCGCCGGCGCGTGATCTGCGACTCGACGGTCAGTGATGGACATGCTCATGGAAGTGCGGTTGGTCATGGTGGTGATGGATGTCCTTGCGGTGTTGCCACCATTTGCGAATCTCGACGACCGTCGCCGCGACCGCAAAGATGACAACACAGGTGAGAACAATCGATGCGCCGGCCGCGAGATCGGCGTGGTAGCTGAGCAACAAGCCGACGTACGAGCCGACTGCGCCGACGACACCGGCAACGAGGATCACCGTTTCGACTCGATGGGCAAACAACGCTCCGGTAGCCGCGGGCGCCACGAGCAATCCGAGAACGAGCAACGTACCAACCGTCTGGAAGCTCGCAACCACGGTGACGGCAACGAGTCCGAGAAGGATGTTGTGGTACAGCCCCACGCGGAATCCGGAGGTTGCCACAAGTCCATCGTCGACCGACAAGAGCAGGAACGGACGCCGACAAATCCATGCGACGACGGCAACCACAACGAAGGCAATCAACTGCCAAACGATGTCGGAGCCGGTGACACCGAGAACTTCACCGAAGAGAATCGACGCGAGGTCACCAACGAACGTTTCCGACCGTGACTGGATCATCACGCCCAGCGCCAACATGCCCACGAACAGCAGGCCGATCGATGTGTCGCCGGAAAACTTGAATCGCCGCGACACAACGCCAACACCGGCCATCATCGTCGCGGCACCGATTGCGGCGCCGATGATTCCCGAGAATCCGGCGAGCATGGCGATCGCGACGCCGGGAACGACACCATGCGCCAACGCATCGCCGGCGAAAGCGAGTCCGCGCAAAACGACGAACGTTCCCGCAACTGCGCAGACCGCGGACACCAAAACGGCGGCAATCAGTGCGTTCCGAAGAAACTCGTTGTCGACG
>JBEBAF010000248.1:0-4992 GCA_041159045.1 Actinomycetota bacterium | reverse complement strand
CCGCACGAGAAGGTCAACGTCATCCGCGAAATTCAGGAACGCGGGTACGCGGTGGCGATGGTTGGCGACGGCGTGAATGATGCCGCGGCACTTGCCCAGGCCGACGTCGGCATTGCGATGGGAACCGGAACCGACGTGGCGATGCAGGCAAGTGACCTGACGATCGTCAGTGGAGACCTGCGTTTGGTCGCCGATTCGATTGCGCTGTCACGTGCAACGTTGCGCACGATCGGCGCGAACGTTTTCTGGGCGTTCGCCTACAACGCTGCCGCGATTCCGCTTGCGGCGAGCGGCCGACTGAACCCGATGTGGGCCGGCCTCGCGATGGCGTTCTCGAGCGTGTTCGTTGTGTCGAACAGTTTGCGTCTGCGCCGATTCAAGCCGCGCTACCGCGTGGCAGGGCGTCATCCATCTTCGCGTCGGCGATAATTTCACGCGCCGCGGCCAAGGCTTCGGCACGGTGCCAACGCGCAGTGCGTTCCTTCAGCCCGAGACGAGTTGCAATTTCGGATGCGCGCCAACCTTCGCAGGACAGGCGGAGGATTTCGATGCGAATCGGGCTGACACCGCGGCGTTCGAGTTCGAGGAGAAAGTTGCGCACGTCGTCGTCGGGCCCGGGGTGGGTGTGGGCGAGCGACAATGCGGTTTCGCCGACGGTGAAGTGATCGTGGTTGACGAACAGGACCGAGGTCTTGCGCAGGCGGTTGTGGGCGACGTATTCGAAGTACTCGATGTCGCGCACGATGTTCGCCGCCACCTTTCGGGGTCGGCGCTCGGCCGGGTACGACGTGATCACCAGCCAGGCTTGGGTGAGAAGGTCGTTCACGGCGGCGTCGGGACCGCCGCGCATGTGATTGCCCCGACGGCGGGCGATTCCGAGAACGGGTGGAAGTACGCGTTGGAGAACGATGCGTGCGGCCAGCGGGTCGGTTGCGGCGAGCTTCACGAGTTCCAATAAGTAGGTATCGCCCTCATCCCAGTTCTTCGGCCCACCGAAGCCGGCCCGCACCACCATTTCGTCGAGGGTCGAAACGGGCTCACCGGGAAGGCCCCAGTTGTTCGCATGCCGTACGGCGCGGCGGTTGCTCGCGGTGGCGTTCCACTCGTCGAGAACCCCGCGGAGTGCCCGGTTCGTCGGGTTTGCCGAGATGAGAGGTGTGTGTGCGGACCTGGTTGTTTGGAGTTGAGTCATGTGCGGACGGTGCGCAACCGCCCTCATCGCAAGCCGTGGCCCGGGTCTCACCGCAGGTCTCACCGGTGGCAAACTCCGGGGATGCGCATGACACTTCCGTCAGGAACCGAAGCCGAAGTTGCTCGTCCGGAAGGATCGGCGCGCGTCGGCCTCGTGGTGAGCCCCGACATTTGGGGTTTGCGTCTGCTGTTCGACGACCTCGTTGCCGGGTGGGCGCGTGACTGGGGCATGCCGACGATTGCCGTCGATCAATACGCGGGTGCGCGCCCCGACGAATCAGCCGATGTCGACACGCGCTTCGCCGCAGTGGCCGCAATCGACGACGAACGCCATCTCAATGACTTGCTGGCGGCGGCCGATGTTTTGGCCACGCCGAACGTCGTGCTCATGGGGTTCTGCATGGGCGGCATGTACTGCTTCAAGTCCGCACGTAGCGACAGATTCGCGCGGATTGCCGCGTTCTACGGAATGGTCACGCTGCCCGATGCGTGGAAGGGCCCCGGCCACGCGGAACCGTTGGATTGTCTGCGCAGTGGGCACCCGGATCGCGTGCTGGCCGTCATGGGCGGCAAAGACAAGTGGACACCCGCGAACGACATCGAGGCATTGCGTTCACTTGGGTCAACGATCGCGTTCTATCCCGAAGCAGATCACGCATTCGCGCACAATCCCGAAAATCCGGCACACCGTGCCGATGACGCCGCCGACGCGTTTGCGCGTGCGCGCGCGTGGCTTGAAAGCGCCTAGCTGGCGCGCTGTTCGAGGTTCGTGCGATTCAGCAACTTGTACTGACGATCGCGCTGTTCCAACCAACCGAGGCGGATGAAGCTGGCGATTGCCTTGTTGACGCGTTCGCGCGAAGCACCAACCATTCCGGCGAGTTCTTCCTGCGTGACGGGCAGCGTGAATTCGTCGTCGCCATTCGAAAGTTCGAGGAGGCGCTTTGCCGTACGTCCGGTGACGTCGAGGAACACGCTGTCGGCGAGTGCTTCGTCCATTGCGCGCAGGCGCTTGGCGAGAACCTTGGTAACGCCCCACAGCAGGTCGGGGTTCGTTTGCAGTTGCGGAAGTACTGCGCTGTAGGGAATGCGCAACACCCGCGAGGGCTCGAGCGCGCGGGCAAGGGCGCTGCGTGCACCACCATCGAGAAGAGCAAGGTCGCCGAAGAGGTCGCCTTCGATCATGAGCGCAACGACGCTTTCGCGATTGTCGAGCGGCTTGTTGTCGATGGCGATTGCGATGCGTCCGTGGAGGACGATGTACAAGGCGTCGGGTGTGTCGCCTTCCTTGAACAACACATCACCACGGACGAGAGTGCGCTCGTCGGCGCGTGCGGCAATGGCTTCGATGATGGAGGGGTTGGCGCCGGAGAAGAACTCGCTGGCCGCGATGATGGATGCGTGCGACATGACGGAATCACGGTACTACCCTCGAACGCATGTCGGCTCCGCGAAATGACGTTTGGACGATCGTCGTCGCCGGTGGTTCGGGCAGCCGTTTCGGCGGCTTGAAGCAGTTCGCCGAACTGTCGGGCCGCCGAATGGTCGACTGGGCCGTGGCCACCGCAGCAAAAGCTTCGGCGGGCGTGGTCGTCGTGGTTCCTGCCGATGTGGCCAAGGATCCCGATTTTGTCGCGCCGGCCGGAGCAAGCGCGGTGGTGGCCGGCGGCTCGACGCGAAGTGAATCGGTTCGTTGTGGTCTCGCCGCGGTTCCCGATGACGCGACGGTCATTTGCGTGCACGATGCCGCCCGACCGTTTGCCACCGAAGAATTGTTTGCGACGGTGATTCGTGCGGTGAATGGCGCAGTTGACGCTGCGATCCCGGGAATCGAAGTTGCCGACACGGTGAAAGTCGTCGATGCCACGGGCCGTGTGGTGTCGACACCCGATCGATCGCACTTGCGCGCGGTGCAAACTCCGCAAGCTTTCCGCGCTGATGCATTGCGTGCGGCGCATGCAGCCGGTGGTGAAGCCACCGATGATGCCGCTGTGGTCGAGGCAAACGGTGGCATCGTTGTTGTCGTGCAGGGAGAACTCGACAACCGAAAGATCACCGGCTCGGCCGACTTGGAATGGGCACGACGATTGGTGGTGGCCGAATGATCATTCGTGTGGGTCAGGGCTTCGACATTCATCGCTTCGAAGACACTCCAACCCCGGGTCGACGTTTGATTCTCGGTGGACAGGTTTTCGATGGCGAACGCGCATTGGTCGGCCACAGTGACGCCGACGTGGTTGCGCATGCGGTTGCCGATGCGTTGTTGGGTGCAGCCGGCCTGGGCGACATCGGCGGACATTTCCCCGACACAGACCCGCGATGGAAGAACGCCGATTCGATCGAAATCTTGCGCGAAGTAGCCGCGATGCTGGGTGCCGAGGGTTGGAGCATCGGAAACGTCGACTGCAGTGTGGTGTGCGAACGACCCAAGTTGGCTCCGCATCGCGAGGCGATGCAACGCGCACTCAGCGACGCAGCCGGCGCGCCGGTCACGGTGAAAGGGCGCAGGGCCGAGGGTCTTGGCGCCTTGGGGCGCAATGAGGGCATTGCGTGTTTCGCTTCGGCCGTCATCACGCGAGACTGACGCAATGGCCCCCCGCAATCCCCGACGTTCGTCGCAGTCGAATCCGCGATCGAAGTCGTCGCAAGGTCCCCGTTCTCGTTCGGCGCAGGGTCGCCCCGGCCAGCGTCGTACCGGCGCGGGGCGTGGCACCGATGCTCCACGCAAGTCGAATGGCGAGAAGTCGTTGGGGGGCGAGCAAGTCGAGGGTCGCCAGGCGATTCGCGAAATGCTCATTGCCCAGCGCCGCAAGGTGCGCGAAATCTGGATCGCCAACGACATCGATTCAGCCGATGTCATCGACGACATTCGCGAACTCGCCGCCGACTCGCGCGTTCAGGTGGTCGATGTTGCGCGCAAGAAGATCGAACTCACCGCACGCAGCGAAGCGCCGCAGGGCGTCATCGCATTCGCTGCACCATTGCCCGAAGCGGATTTCGATGAACTGCTGCGCCCGCGCAACGGCGTGAACCCCTTTCTCGTGGCGCTCGATGGCGTCACCGACCCGGGCAACCTCGGTGCGTTGTTGCGTTGTTGTGATGGGGCAGGGGTTACCGGTGTGATTCTTCCGAAGCACCGTTCGGTGCACGTCACGCCAACCGCAGCGAAGGCCGCTGCCGGTGCGATCGAGCACGTCGACATCGCGGTCGTGCCCGGATTGCCGAACGCAATGGAACGCATGAAGAAGGCGAAGGTGTGGACCATCGGTCTCGACGACGATGCCGACCGAACATTGTTCGACATCGGCGATCTTGCGAACGATCCCGTGTGCGTGATTCTCGGAGCCGAAGGCAAGGGCGTGTCGCGTCTCGTTCGCGAACGTTGCGACATGGTCGTTGCAATTCCGATGCAGGGACAACTTTCATCGTTGAATGTTTCGGTGGCCGGGGCACTTGCGACGTACGAAATTCTCCGCAATCGCCAGGGTAAGTAGCCCGTTTCCCGCCCATAGACTGAAAATCACACGCCGGGTTAGCTCAGTGGCAGAGCAACCGCCTTGTAAGCGGTAGGTCGTGGGTTCAAATCCCACACTCGGCTCCATTCGCCGTTGTACGGTGGGGGTTTGAACCGCCACAACACTCGGAGGTTGTCATGAGTCGTCAAGCAGGTCCGCGCCGGGGTGGTTCCGGCGGCCTCGGCGGAGGCCAAAGCATCAATTCCACGGTCAGCATCGTCGTTGCGGCCGTCGCCGTGGTGCTCGGGTTCTTCATCCTTCGCGACATCAACAAAGACAACGGTGG
>JBEBAF010000247.1:0-4902 GCA_041159045.1 Actinomycetota bacterium | reverse complement strand
CGGCCGCACGGGTTTTGTTCGTCGTTCCGACATCGACGAGCCGTGCGCCCGACTGCTCGATCACCTCGGGAATCCTGAATCCACCGCCGATCTCGACGCTTTCACCGCGCGACACGGCGACGTCCCGATTGCCCGCAAGTGCCGCAGCGACGAGCAGAACGGCTGCGGCATTGTTGTTGACGACCACGGCGTCTTCGGCGCCGGTGAGTTCGGCGAGAAGTATCGCAACCGAGGATTGCCGAGATCCGCGAGATCCGTCGGCGAGATCGAATTCGAGCGACGTTGGTCGAGCGGCTCCGTCGAAACCGAACAACGAACCGGCCAACGGCGCACGACCGAGGTTGGTGTGCAAGAGAACCCCGGTTGCGTTGATGACCGGTCGAATGAGTGCGAGTTGCATTCCTTCGGCAATTTCTCGGGCATTCGACGCGTAATCACCGCCCGTTGCGATTGCCAGGCGAGCGCAGCGCACGAGCAGCGAGTGAGGCAGCCGCGAGCGGGGACTGTCGGAATCTGCGGCAAGAAGTCGCGCCAAGGCATCGACGGACGGTGGCCGTTCACTCACGAGGGTCAACCTAATCGGTGGCTAGCCTGCATCCCAGTGGTCGTCCTCTTCGTCATCTTCGTCGCTTTGCCACTCGCCGAGATCTATGCCCTCATCAAGATCGGGTCGTGGATCGGTGTGTTTCCGACGATCGCCTTGTTGCTTCTCGTATCGGCCGTCGGGGCCGTTCTCGTCAAGCGCGAAGGGTTGCGTGTGTTGCGACGCATGCAAGAGCAGGTGGCAGCCGGGAACATGCCATCGAACGAGATTCTCGACGGTGTCTGTCTTCTCCTCGCCGGGCTTCTCCTTCTCGTCCCCGGATTCGTCACCGATGCGGTGGGGTTGCTCCTTTTGCTGCCGCCATTTCGCGTGCTCTTGCGAGCGCTACTCAAGCGCCGTAGCGGGCGAAAGATCAAGGTTGTTGCCACGTACAGCGGGCGGATCGTGAACAACGGCCAGGTGTACGACGTGCAAGGGCACTACGACAACCGGCAGTCGCCACCAAAGGAATTGGAACAATGAAGCACCGTGCGTCGAACGACCGTGAAATCCACGACGATGTTCCGGTGAAGCCGGCCGCAACGGTGATGCTCGTACGCGACGACGACACCACTCGTGACATCGAAGTGTTCATGTTGAGGCGAACCCTGAAAGCCGTCTTCGCAGGTGGGATGTACGTGTTCCCCGGTGGCAAGGTGGACGACACCGATGGTGGCGACCACATCGAACATCTGTGCGACGGTCTCACCGACGCCGAAGCGAGTCGACTCTTGCAGTTGCCGTCGGGCGGATTGTCGTACTGGGTTGCTGCCATCCGTGAATGTTTCGAAGAAGCCGGCGTTCTTCTTGCGCGTCATGCAACGACGGGCGAGCCCGTACGTTTCGACGACCCCGAGGTTTCCGAGCGCTTCACGGCCTATCGACATCGCATTCATGACGGCGATCTCGGGCTGCACGAACTCTGCGACATCGAATCACTTCGGCTTGCGACGGACGCGATTCGCTATGTCAGCCACTGGATCACACCGAAAGGTGAAGTGCGTCGTTTCGATACGCGCTTCTTCCTTGCGCGCGCACCGCAGGCACAGGACCCTTTGCACGATGATGGTGAAACGATCGAGAGCCTGTGGGTTTCTCCCACCGATGCGCTCGACCGTTTCAAGCGCGGTGAGCTTGCGATGATTCCGCCGACGATTCGTAACCTGGAATTCCTCGTACCGCACCGCACTGCCGATCTCGCACTCGAGGCCGCGATGCAAGTGGGAATTCCACCCGCGATTCTTCCCCGCCTGCGTACCGACGACGAGGGCAAGGTCATCGCAGTCGTCATGCCCGACGAACCGGGCTACGCCGAACTCGATTGATCGTTGATTAGCCCCGCGGTCGCACGTTGACAGCAACGCCTGATTCGGCATCGCGAGCCGCACAACCCGACATTGCGTCGACCGACACGGTTTGTGCCGCGATGCGCCGTGCAATGGCACGGAAGGCCGTTGCCGCCGCACCGCTACCGGCGAGAGAAACCGGTTCGCCCGAGTCGCCACCGGCCGCAACGCTTGGTTCGATGGGAACCTGACCGAGGAGTTCCGCACCGATTTCGTCGGCAAGAGCCTTGCCACCGCCGGTTCCGAACAAGGCATATGACTCGCCGTGTTCACAGGTGAAACTGCTCATGTTTTCCACGACACCTGCGACACGCAAGAAACTGCGCCTGGCCATGTCGGCTGCGCGGATGGCCACCTTTTGCGCCGACACCGCGGGCGTTGTGACGATGACAAGGTCGGTGCGCGGCAACATGCGGGCAAGCCCCATTTGCACGTCTCCCGTTCCGGGTGGCATGTCGATGAGGAGATAGTCGAGTTCGCCCCAGTGCACATCGTTGAGGAATTGTTCGACGGCCTTGGTGAGCATGAGGCCGCGCCACATGAGCGCTGTGCCCTCGTCTTCGACGAGCATTCCCGTCGACACGACTTTGAGGAGACCGGTGCCGACGCGTCGCTCGTTCGGAATGATCATTGGTTTGTCGTGCCCGTCGATCCGTTCGGCTTGGAGTCGATCGGGCATGCCGAGCATGCGTGGAATCGAAAAGCCCCAGATGTCGGCATCGAGCACTCCGACAGTGGCGCCGTTGGCCGCGAGGGCGGCAGCCAGGTTGACGGTGACCGAGCTCTTGCCGACCCCACCTTTTCCACTGGCGATCGCGAGGACCCGCGCCGTGATGGGCACCTGGGTGTCGGTCGCGTTTTCGCGGGCGTTCCAGCGGGCGCGATCCATGACGGCCGAACGTTCGGCGGAGGTCATTTCGTCCCAATCGATCACAACTTTCGCGACGGCAGGGTGCACCTCGAGGCGGGATTCGATGTCTTTTTTCAACTGGGCGCGCAGGGGGCAGCCCTTGATGGTGAGCTTGAAACCGATGTGCACCACGCCGTCGGCCGTGACATTGACGTCGCCCACCATGCCGAGATCGACGACGTTGTCGCCCAATTCGGGGTCGATGACCGCGCGGAGGAGGTTGCGCACCATGTCGGCCGTGGGCAAGCCGCCCTCCGGGCTTTTGTTAGGTGCGCTTTCCATGATCCAAATGTATCGGTATCATTTTTCGCATGATCACTCTTACCGACTCAGCAGCAACGAAGGTCAAGCAACTGCTCGAGGCCGAGGGTGCGGCCGATCTCGCCCTTCGCGTGGCGGTGCGTCCCGGCGGCTGCTCTGGCTTTTCGTACGAGATGTACTTCGACGGCGACGTCGCAACCGACGACCAGACGGCAACCTTCGGCGACGTCAAGGTGATCGTCGACCCGGCCTCGGCCCAGCTGCTCGAAGGCGCAAGCCTCGACTACAAGGATGGTCTGCAGGAAGCCGGGTTCGCCATCAACAACCCGAACGCAACGCGCACCTGCGGTTGCGGCAACAGCTTCAGCTGATTCCGTTTCGCGCCAGCACGGCTTTCACCTCGCGGGCGTCGAAGATTGCATCGAGCCTGTCGACCAACACTCCGTCGGCGTTGGTGATGAACAAAACAGGTTCGAACGACAAGTTGTACTTCGTCACCGCTTTCGCAGGTGTTGTTGCCGCCGAGTCGGTGTAGATCTCGGCGTGGATGAACGTGACCGCGTCGCCAACGGCGTCGCGTGCAGCGAGAAGCGCATCCAGGGCCGGCGAGCATGTGCCGGTTTGGCAGTAAGCGGGCGTGCCCAACAGGTAGGCAACGGGTTTCCCCGACTGCAGTGCGTCGCGCAGATTGACATCGTGCAAGGGGCAAGCAGGTTCGCGTGTACACACCGGGTTGACGTCGAGCGGGTTCGTGGTGGTCGGTGTGTCGATTGGTGGCAACGGATCGCCGACGAGGGGGACGTCGATTTCCTTCCGGTCGAACAACTGAATGGATGAGCCGGGTTGGTCGCTGCCCACGAGGTTGACGACGTACAGACCCACTTTGTCGAGTTCCAGTTCGAGTGGCCAGTACGGCTGGGGAACGTCGGTGACGTGCGAAGACACGATGAACGGATCTTCGAAGCCAACGCTCATGCCGTCGATGTCGGTGACGGTGAACTGCAACGTGTCGGGGATCTCGTATCCGCCGTCGGTGGCAACGACGCCATTTGCATCGCCGAGCGAAAAGGGAAGACGCAAACGACCCGGTACCTGAACGTCACTGGGGAAGCGTTTGACGAGGTTGATTTTCGAGAGGTCGAATCCGCCACGGGTTTTGCCCGACCCTCCACACGCCGCGAGTGCCGACGGTGCGACGATTGTCATCGCGCCCCAACCCGCGGATCGAGCGAGAAACTGCCGTCGCGAGAGATTCGCCATGCGAAAACTATAAGGTTGCGTCATGGCAGCGAAGAAGGCAGCACCCAAGAAGTCCGCGGCGAAGAAGGTTGTGGCAAAGAAGTCGGCGGCGAAGAAGCCCGCAGCGAAGAAGGCCAGCAAAGCCGCAGCTCCGGTTGGTCCGTACACGCCGGTGGTGCGTGCGGGTGATTGGGTCATCGTGTCGGGCCAATTGGGTTTGAAAGACGGTGTGCTCGAAAAAGGTGTCGCCGCACAAACGGCACAGGCGGTTGTCAACCTGAAGGCGCGTCTCGCCGAAGCGGGCGTCACGATCAACGATGTGAAGAAGACCTTGTGCTTCCTCACCGACATGGACACGTTTGCCACGTTCAACGACGCATACGTCGCGGGATTCGGCAAGAGCCGCCCGGCGCGCAGCACCATCGGTGTCGCATCATTGCCGTTCGGTGGCCAGGTCGAAATCGAAGCCTGGGCCTTCAAGCCTGTACGGTGATTCCCATGCCAGGCGCAATCATCCTCGTTCTCGCCCTGCTCGCGTTCCCCGTCATCGTCGGGCTGTCAAC
>JBEBAF010000246.1:0-3048 GCA_041159045.1 Actinomycetota bacterium | reverse complement strand
AGACGTCGTCGTCGATGTCTTGCATCTCGATTTCGGAACCATCGGACGACAGCACCTCGACATCGAGACACAGCGCCTGCATTTCCTTCATCAGAACCTTGAACGACTCGGGGATGCCCGGCTCGGGGATGTTCTCGCCCTTGACGATCGCCTCGTACACCTTCACGCGACCGAGCACGTCGTCGGACTTGATGGTGAGGAGTTCCTGCAGGCAGTACGCCGCGCCGTAGGCCTCGAGTGCCCACACTTCCATTTCACCGAAGCGCTGGCCACCGAACTGGGCCTTACCGCCGAGCGGCTGCTGGGTGATCATCGAGTACGGACCGGTTGAACGCGCGTGAATCTTGTCGTCGACGAGGTGCGACAACTTGAGGATGTACATGTAACCAACCGTGATCGGGTTGTCGTAACGCTCGCCTGTGCGACCGTTGCGCAACCATGCCTTGCCCGTGGGCTGGATGAGACGCTGTCCGTCGACGCCGTCGGGGTTCAGGTTCTTCAGGATGTTCTGAATCGTCGGGTGCTTGCCCGCTGCTTCTTCCTCGTCCCAGTGCGCACCGTCGAAGACGGGCGTCGCGATGAAGGTTGCCGGCGGCGTGGAAGGACGGGTCTTGGTTTCGGTGCCGCGCATTGCGTTACCGACCTTGGTACCGGCCTTCTTGTCTTCCCAACCCCAACGTGCGCAGTAGCCGAGGTGAGCCTCGAGAACCTGACCGACGTTCATTCGCGAAGGAACGCCGAGCGGGTTGAGGATGATGTCGACGGGCGTGCCGTCTTCGAGGTACGGCATGTCTTCGACCGGGAGGATCTTCGAGATGACACCCTTGTTGCCGTGACGTCCGGCGAGCTTGTCGCCCACCGAGATCTTGCGCTTCTGCGCAACGTACACGCGCACCAACTGGTTGACGCCCGGCGGAAGTTCGTCGCCGTTTTCGCGCGAGAACACCTTGACGTCGATGACCTTGCCCGATTCGCCGTGTGGCACCTTGAGGCTGGTGTCGCGCACTTCGCGTGCCTTCTCACCGAAGATGGCGCGCAACAGGCGCTCTTCCGGAGTGAGTTCGGTTTCACCCTTCGGGGTGACCTTGCCGACGAGTACATCACCGGGGCCGACTTCGGCGCCGACACGGATGATGCCACGGTCGTCGAGGTCGCGGAGGATGTCATCGGAGAGGTTCGGGATGTCGCGGCTGATTTCTTCGGCACCAAGCTTGGTGTCTCGTGCATCGACTTCGTGTTCGTGAATGTGGATCGATGTGAGCACGTCGTCTTTCACGAGACGCTCGGACAAGATGATGGCGTCTTCGAAGTTGTAGCCCTCCCACGGCATCAGTGCGACGAGGAGGTTCTTACCGAGTGCGAGTTCGCCGAGATCAGTTGAAGGACCGTCGACCAGAAGGTCGCCCTTCTTCACCTTCTCGCCTTCGCGCACGCGGATGACCTGGTTGATGCAGGTGTCCTGGTTCGAACGACGGAACTTGGCAAGGTTGTACTTCTTCTTGCCGAGCTTGTCGTACTGGACGGTGAGACCACGACCGGTGACTTCGACAACGGTGCCGTCATCGAGTGCCAGCAACAAGTCGGCGCCGTCGCGTGCCGCGCGTGCTTCGATGCCCGTTCCGATGTACGGAGCCTCGGCGCGCAACAGCGGAACGGCCTGACGTTGCATGTTCGCACCCATGAGGGCGCGGTTGGCGTCGTCGTGTTCGAGGAACGGAATGAGTGCCGTTGCAACCGAAACGATCTGCTTCGGCGAAACGTCCATGTAGTCGACTTCCGCGCCGGGAACGAAACCGATGTCGGTGGTTGCACCGAAGAACGATTCGGCTTCGAGCATCTTGCGGAGGTCTTCGAGGCTTGCGGCCTGCGGCGAACGACGCACGAGAACGCGCTCGTCTTTGAAGGTGCCATCGGCGTTCAATGGTGTGTTGGCCTGGGCCACGACGTAGTTCTCTTCTTCGTCGGCAGCCATGTACACGATCTCGTTGGTGACGCGACCGTTGACGACCTTGCGGTACGGGCTTTCGATGAAGCCGAACTCGTTGACGCGAGCGAACGTGCTGAGTGCACCGATCAGACCGATGTTCGGACCTTCCGGTGTTTCGATCGGGCACATGCGTCCGTAGTGCGAGAAGTGAACGTCGCGGACTTCGAAGCCCGCGCGCTCGCGGCTGAGACCACCGGGTCCGAGTGCCGACAAACGACGACGGTGCGTGAGGCCCGACAGCGGGTTCACCTGGTCCATGAACTGCGACAACTGCGATGTTCCGAAGAACTCCTTGATTGCGGCGACAACCGGACGGATGTTGATCAGCGTTTGCGGCGTGATCGCCTCGGCGTCTTGCGTGGTCATGCGCTCGCGAACGACGCGCTCCATACGCGACAAGCCAATGCGCACCTGGTTCTGGATGAGTTCACCAACCGAGCGAATACGGCGGTTAGCGAAGTGGTCCTGGTCGTCGAGGCGGTAACCCGGCTCTTGCTTGACGAGGTGCAACATGTACGAGATCGTCGCGAGCACTTCGCACTTCGAGAGCACCGGCTGGTCTTCGGTGGGCAGGTCGAGCTGATCGTCGGACAAGTTGAAGATGGTCTTGATCTTCTGCAGTTCTGCGCCGAGTTTGCGGTTGAGCTTGTAACGGCCCACGCGCGAGAGGTCGTAACGACGCGACTCGAAGAATGCGTTTTCGAAGTACGCACGTGCCGACTCGAGAGTCGGCGGTTCGCCTGGACGTGCACGCTTGTAAATTTCAACGAGTGCTTCGTCGCGGGTCGGCGCGATGTGGCGTTCCTTTTCCCACTGACCTTCGAGGAAGTCGAAATGCGACACGAAACGGTCGAGGAATCCGGGGAAGTTTTCTTCGTCGTAGCCGAGCGCACGCAGCAACGTGAAGACACCGAGACGGCGCTTGCGGGCAACGCGCGTACCTGCAGTGACGTCTTTGCCGGGCTTCTGCTCGACGTCGAATTCGAGCCATTCACCGCGGTAGGGGTGGATGGTTCCCTTCACCAACTGGTGCTTCGACAAGTTACGCAGACGGAAACGTT
>JBEBAF010000245.1:0-2861 GCA_041159045.1 Actinomycetota bacterium | reverse complement strand
GCGTTTCATCGTTCATGCGCAGATGACGCTCGGTGACGAGACCAACGAGTTCCGCCGCGCCTGAATCAATGCCATTTCGTGCGGCGGCGTGCTTCACCGCATCGAAGGCATTGGCCACGCTGACATTCTCGGCGTCGACGATGTTCATGCTGATCTGCGCTTTTCCGCCAACAAAGAAGGCCAGCGTCCGCAACCCGGGTCGACGAATCTCGCGGGCAATCGCACGCGCGATGTCCATGTCGCTCGACTCGAGCACGACGTTGTAGGCGATCAGCGGCTCGCGCACGCCAACGCACACCGCCCCCGCGGTGGGATGCGGTTCCTTTGGACCAACGTCCGGAGAGATCGTCGACCACGCTCCGCGCCGAATATCGGGAAGGTTGCGTTCGGGGCCGTAGAGGAAGACCGGCACATCGTGCGTTGCCACGATCCAGCGGACGTAATCGTTGCGTGCCGCAAGTGCCTCGTCGCCCGTGGTTTCGCCGAGGGCGACGAACGGCACCACGTCGATGACACCGAGGCGCGGATGTTCGCCGGCATGGTGGCGGATATCGAGCAAGGCGATCGCAGCAGAAGACAAGCGCCGGACGTCCTCGGTTCCGACCAGGGTGAAGACGCTCCGGTTGTGGTCTGCGTCGCTGTGGATGTCGAGCAACTGCGTCAGGCCATCGGCCAATTGCCGCACGAGGCGGGGGTCATTCCCCTCGCTGATGTTGACGACGCACTCCAGCACTCTGCATTTCTAATGGTAGGTTTCGGGGCATGTTCGCATTTCTCGACGGCCCCGAACTCATCATCGTCGCGGTGATCGTGCTGGTGCTGTTCGGCGGCGCTCAGCTGCCGAAGTTGGCGAAAAACCTTGGTCAGGCCCAGAAGGAATTCAAGAAGGGTCTTGCCGAGGGTCAGGCCGACGACTCAGACAAGAAGTAGTCGATCGCCGTTTCGGGCGATCTCAGGCGACGCCGGTACGGCGACGCTTCTTGATACGGCGGCGCTCGCGTTCACTTGCGCCACCCCACACGCCATGCTCGATCTCTTCGACGAGCGCGTATTCCAGGCAAAGATCCTTCACATCGCAGTTGCCGCAAATCTTGCGAGCACGTTCGACACCGGCGCCATCCGAAGGGAAGAACGTTTCGGGCGAGTGATTGCGGCACAGGCCGAGGTTCATCCACTCAGTTGTCCGGTAGTTGCCAACGAAGGGGAGGGCGACAACCTTCAGGTCGCTGCGCTTCTTGATCGTGTGTCCTGCTGTGCGGCTCATGTCAGGTCTGACGTGCGGGGCGGTACAAAAGTTCCCAGATTCCCCAACAATTTTCCTGAGCCTTGATTTCATTGCATTCCGAGCGCGCTTTGGGGTCGGGCGAGACGGGTTCGTGGCCCCGAGCGGTAGCCTGACGCCACTTCAGGAGGTTTCCCGTGTCCGACATCACCACCAACGAGCCGCCCCGCGCCCACGCCCGCATCGTGTACCTCGGCCCGGTCGCGCCCCATTGGGAGGTCTACGGCGACTATGGCGACCGCACCCTTCTCGAAGAGTTCCGCACGCGCGTTCTTGCCCGCCTCGTTCTCCTCACCCGCGATGATCCGCAGTTCCGCCGCAACAGCGAGCGCATCGCCCGCGATGCCGAGCGCGAGAACATTTCGATCGAATGGGAACTCGGCGACGTCCACGCCTGATTCTCAGGGTTTGTCCCTGCCGGCAACCCGTCAATCCACATTCGTTTGCTGGAGTTCACCTGTCGGTTGTTCCGCGTCTGCCCCGCCGCAATGGAGACCATCGATGATCGAGGCGCATTAGCCTGAAGTTCAGATCGAACACATTCGCGCATCACAAGGAGGCGGCTCGGCGATGGAAGAACTCCGTAAGGGATTCCACAACGAAATCAACGACGTGCGTCAGAGCCTCGCCACGTTGGCCGCTTCGGTGATCGAAGCAATTCCGCGGGCAACCACCGTTCTTCTTGCTGGCGACCTCGAAGGTGCCGAATATTTGATTCTCACCGACGACGAAATTGACGCACGGTCCCTCGATTTGGAGGACCGCTGCTATCGCCTCCTGGCGTTGCAGGCGCCGGTGGCCGGCGAGCTTCGCCAGTTGGTTGCAATTCTGAAGATGATCGGTGAAATCGAGCGCTCGGCCGACCTCACCGTGAACATCGCGAAGGCCGCACGACGCATTTACGGCC
Source organism: Actinomycetota bacterium (assembly GCA_041159045.1). GTDB lineage: Bacteria > Actinomycetota > Acidimicrobiia > Acidimicrobiales > Ilumatobacteraceae > F1-20-MAGs119. Next base: position 672 of record JBEBAF010000245.1, on the reverse strand, counting down.
ATGAACTCGACCCGAAATTGCGCGGCATCATCAGCAAGATGGGCGATCAAGCACAGCAGTTGTTCTCGGCCGCGCTCGAGGCTTTCGAAACAAATGATGTCGCAAAGGCCGCCGCACTCGACGACATGGACTCGTACCTCGACGGTCTGCAACGCCAGTTCGTTCAGGCAATTTTCGAATGCAATCTCAATGGGTCCGTCGATCTTCAGGTTGCAATCCAACTTGCGGTCGTGGCGCGCTTCTACGAGCGCATCGGCGACCACGCCGTGAACATCGGCGAGCGCGTGCTCTACGCAGTCAGCGGATGGCGGCCGGAATTGAAGGGCGCGGCGCGGCACAATGCCCGAACCGGGAACGACGACACCGACGGGATTCCCTTCCCGACGAACGAGGCGGGGTAACCGACATCCCGTCGTTCGTCGCATTCGTTCTTGGTGGGTTGCTCACCGGTGCGATCTTGTTGATTGTCGTGCGTCGATCGCCGAGTGCCGACCGCGGCACACCGGCCAACAGCAACACAAGCAATGTCGACGAACAAGTCGACTATGCCGCGGTACTCAACGCCCTTCCACTTGGCATCGTGATCGCAGCAGCGGACGGCACGGTTGTGCTGCGAAACGGGGTGGCATCCGCCGCCGTTGGTCTTCGTCACGTCGATTTGCTCGTCGACGC
>JBEBAF010000244.1:0-3264 GCA_041159045.1 Actinomycetota bacterium | reverse complement strand
TTTCTTAGCGCTCGACCAATCAGCCGTCGTAACGTGAAGGGCAATGTCGGACTCAATGTTGGAAGCCGCGCGAAACCTGATCGGCAGTGCGCAGCGCGTCACGGTTCTCACCGGCGCCGGTATTTCCACGGGTTCGGGTATTCCGGATTTCCGCGGTCCGAATGGCGTGTGGACGAAGAATCCGAAGGCGGAAAAAGTCGCGACGTTGAAGCACTATCTCGAAGACGCCGAGATCCGCGAAATTGCCTGGCAGAACCGTTTGCGGTCACCGGCGTGGGGTGCGCAGCCGAATGCGGGTCACGCGGCGATCGTCGATCTTGAACGCCGGGGTGTTCTGCACGCGCTCATCACGCAGAACATCGACGAGCTTCACCAGCGCGCGGGCAACCATCCCGATCGGGTGATCGAAGTGCACGGCACGATGTTCACCAGCGTGTGTTGGACGTGCGGCGACAAACTGCCGATGGAAGTGGTTCTCGAACGGGTCCGCGCGGGTGAAGCAGATCCACCGTGTCTCCTCTGTGGGGGGATTCTGAAGAGCGACACCATCTCGTTCGGCCAGGCACTCGTTCCCGAAGTCATTGCCCGGGCGCTCGCGGCCGCCGAGGCGTGCGACGTATTTCTTGCGGTCGGCTCGACTCTTTCGGTGTTCCCGGCGGCCAACACGGTTCCTCGGGCCAAGGCAGCCGGTGCCAGCGTCGTGATCGTGAACGGCGGGCCCACCGAGATGGATCGGTACGCCGACGTCGTGGTGCAGGGCGACATCAGCGACGTTCTGCCGCGCATCGTCGCAACCTGACCAGATTCCCGACCAACTCGGTAGGATTTCGGGCATGGCCAGTTTCCGTGACCTTCTTTCCCAGGCGAAGTCGTCGATCGACGAGATCGATACGAACGAGGCACAGCGCCGCATCACGGCAGGTGGGGTGGTCGTACTCGACGTGCGCGAACCCGACGAATTCGAACAGGGTGCGCTCTCGGGCGTTCTGCACATCCCGCGCGGACACCTCGAAGCGCAAATCGAGGGACGCATCACCGACAAGTCGATGCCGGTCATCGTGTACTGCGCCGGCGGCGTTCGCAGCGCATTCGCCGCGAAGACTCTCGGCGAAATGGGCTACACCAACGTCGTTTCGATCGACGGTGGTTTTGGTCGCTGGAAAGACGAGGGCAAGCCGTGGAAGGCGCCGATCTCGTTGACCGCCGATCAGAAGAACCGCTACCAGCGTCACCTTTTGCTTCCCGAAGTTGGCGTCGAGGGCCAAGCCAAGTTGCTCGGCTCGAAAGTTCTCATGCTCGGCGCGGGCGGGCTCGGATCACCGGCCGCCCTGTATCTCGCGGCGGCGGGCGTGGGCACCATCGGCATCGTCGACATGGACGTGGTCGACGCATCGAATCTCCAGCGTCAGATTCTGCACAACCTCGATCGCATCGGTGATCGCAAGGTCGATTCGGCAAAGAAAACACTCACGCTCATCAACCCCGACGTCAATGTCGTCACTTACGACACGCGTCTCGATGCGAGCAACATCATGGACATCATCGCCGGATACGACGTCATCGTCGACGGCGCCGACAACTTCCCGAGTCGCTATCTGTTGAACGATGCAAGCGTGAAACTCGGCATCCCCGTCGTGCACGGATCGATCTTCCGTTTCGAAGGAATGGTCAGCGTGTTCCATCCTCTCGAGGGTCCGACGTATCGCGACATGGTTCCCGAGCCGCCGCCCGCAGAACTTGCGCCGTCATGTGCCGAGGCCGGAGTCCTGGGCGTTTTGCCCGGCATCATTGGTTCGATTCAGGCGCTCGAAACCATCAAGCTGCTGCTCAATCTCGGTGATTCGCTGGTTGGTCGTGTACTTGCGGTCGACACCACGGAAATGGTGTTCCGCACGTTCAAGTTGCGCGTCGACCCGCAGAATCCTGTGACGTACGCCAACCGCGACCGCATCCAGGTGAAAGACCTCGAGGGCCTGTGCGGTCCTCAGATGAGCCACTGATTTAGGCTGTCGAGGTGCCGCAAGCCCCCCGACATGTTGCCGTCATCGGTGCCGGATTTTCCGGCGCGGTCATGGCCCGCGAACTTGCCGAGGCGGGACATCGCGTCGACGTTTTCGATGCTCGTTCGCATGTGGCGGGTAACTGCCACACCGAACGCCAAGACGGCGATGTGATGGTTCACGTTTACGGGCCGCACATCTTCCATACGGCCCACGAGCACGTCTGGAACTACATCAACAAGTTCGGCGTGATGATGCCGTACAACCACAGGGTCAAGGCAACGACGCAGGGCAAGGTTTTTTCGCTTCCCGTCAATCTGCTCACGATCAACCAGTTCTTCGGTACGACTTTGTCTCCGGACGAGGCCGAAGCGTTCATCGCGGCCAAGGCGGATACGTCGATCACTGATCCGCAGACATTCCGCGAACAAGGTCTCCGTTTCGTCGGCCCCGAACTGTACGCGGCGTTCTTCGACGGATACACCCGCAAGCAATGGGGTGTCGATCCCGACGAATTGCCTGCGTCGATCCTCGCCAGGTTGCCCGTTCGCTTCAACTACGAAGACTCCTACTTCAACCATCCGTATCAGGCCATTCCGCGTGATGGTTACACGCCGATCGTTGCGAACATTCTTGATCACGCGAACATCACGGTCACTTTGGGTGTTGCGAAATCGCGCAACGATCTCACCGCGTTCGACCACGTGGTGTGGAGCGGGCCGATAGATGCCTACTTCGATCACGAGCACGGCCGACTCGGCTATCGCACATTGGACTTCAATCGCGAGGTTCACGACGGAGACTTTCAGGGTTGTCCGGTGATGAATTACTGCGATGCCGACGTTCCGTTCACGCGCATCACCGAGCACAAGCACTTTGCCCCGTGGGAATCGCACGACCGTACCGTCACGTATCACGAGTACAGCCGCCTCTGCGGTCCCGATGACGTTCCGTACTATCCGATTCGTTTGGTGACAGAAAAGGATCAGTTGCGTCGTTACGTCGACATGGTGTCGGCAATCGGCAATGTCACCTTCCTCGGCCGCTTGGGCACGTATCGTTATCTCGACATGGACGTCACGATTCACGAGGCGCTCGGTGCCTCCAAGAACCTGCTGGCCGCGTGGGATGCGGGAACTGCGCCCGCTCCTTTCTCGGTGGATCCGTTGTGACATTCACACCGAACTTCGGCGAGCTGCACTTGTTGCAGCGCATCCTGCCGATCACTCCCGATGTTCTCGAGCCGCCGCTGTACGCGCGTCTT
>JBEBAF010000243.1:0-4123 GCA_041159045.1 Actinomycetota bacterium | reverse complement strand
GTTCTGCTCACCGGAATCAGCGGATACATCGGGCAACACTGCGGTGCAGAGCTGCTGAGGCACGGCTACGAAGTGGTCGGAACGGTGCGCTCGCTGAGCAAGGCCACCTCCACCAAGGCGGCAATCGCATCGGTCGCCCCGGTCGAGAATCTGACCTTCGTCGAGGTCGACCTACTGTCCGACAACGGGTGGGACGAGGCTGTTGCCGGCTGCACCTACGTCGTCCACGTCGCATCCCCCTTCGTCCTTGCCGAGCCGAAAGACGAGAACGAACTCATCACCCCCGCGGTCGAGGGGACTCTGCGGGTCATCAAGGCAGCCCAGCGGGCGCATGTGCGGCGCATGGTTCTCACATCATCGACATTCGCGATGGTCGGCGGAAGGCCGAGCGGCCGATACGGCCCCGGTTCGTGGGCCGACCTCGGAGTCAAGATCGGCGCGTACGCAAAGAGCAAGATGCTCGCCGAGCTGGCTGCGTGGAATGCGTTGCCGGGCGGGCAGATGGAGCTCACGGTCATCAATCCGGGTGCCGTTTTCGGTCCGTCGCTGGGCGCGGAGATCGACGGCCAGAGTGTCTCGCTCATGAAGGACATGATCGGGGGCAAGATGCCGATGATCCCGAATGTGTCAATGGGCATGATTGACGTTCGCGACGTTGCCCGACTGCACGTAGCCGCGTTGACGGCCTCTGCGGCGTCCGGGAAGCGTTTCATTGCCGCGACCGCCGAGCCGGTCTCGATGGCCTACTTCGCTTCGGTCCTTCGCCGCGCCGGCTATTCCAAGGTCCCGTCGCGCAAGGCACCGAATGTGGCAATCAAGCTCATGGGTCTCTTCGACCGCGAGGCGCGGGGAATGGTCCCCAGCCTCGGCAAGATGGTCTCTTTCGACAATCAGGCAACCTTTGATGTTCTCGGCTGGCAGCCAACGCCGATGGAGGCGTCCATCGTCGAGATGGCAGCGTCAATCTGAGGTAATAATTGGGTATGGATTCGAGCACCAACAGCTCAGAGCGCGAATGGCGCTCGGTGTGCTCGATCGCATCCGGTCTCGATGTGCTCGGTGACAAGTGGTCGCTGTTGATCGTTCGCGATCTGATCGAGCACGGAACCAGGACCTACTCCGAATTCGGCGAGGCCCCGGAACACGTGGCCACGAACATTCTCGCCAGCAGGCTCAGGATCCTCACGGACCTCGGCATCATCGAGCGCACGAATCCCGACGGGGCTGCCCGCAACAACGCCTACCGGCTCACCCCCAGCGGCGTGGCTCTCAGGCCGGTGCTCGAGGCGGTCGGCAAGTGGGCACAGAACCATCTCAAGCCCTTTCACCCCGACATGGTGGACAGCGTCTGATCAGAGACCGGTCGTAGGCCCGGATCTTCGGTATCTCTCTGACTTGCATGATGCAAGTCAGAGAAGTTAGGTTGCAGATTGCAATCCAAATTCCACACGAGGAGCACTCCGCCATGAGCGACCAAGCAACACCGGTCTACGGACTCGTACAACTGAACATCAAGGACTTGGGAGAGTTCATGGAGCGTTACGCGCAGCACGTGTTCCCCATTCTCGATGCATGGGGAGTCGAGATGATCGCCGGCTCCAACACACCGACCACCAAGGAAGGTTCGTTCAGTGGCAACTGGGCAGCAGTCCTCCGCTTCCCCAGTTCCGAAGTCGCGGAGGCGTGGTACAACTCGGCCGACTACGAGCCGTTCAAGAACCTGAGAATCAACGAACTCACCGACTTCGGGAGCTTGGTCTTCGTCGACGGTCGCTGATTGCGCAACGACCCAGACACTTTGCAGGTTGGCCCCTTGTAGGGCGTGACATGGACCGTTAGTGTTCGGCCGAAGACCATCATTACTAACTGCGCCCTGGTGCAAGAATCGAGATTGCACGGTGCGCGAGACAGATCGAAAGACGGCCGTAGTCGCTGCCGTGGCACTCCTCTTGGGCCTTGGTGTTGTCTTCGTACCCGGACACCCGGCAAAGGCCGTGACGACGATTGTTCAGCTGGGTGCGGACATCGATGGTGAAGCAATTCTCGACTACTCGGGGCGATCGGTTGCGATGTCAGCCGACGGCACCCGTATCGCCATCGGCGCCCCGTTGAACCGTGACGGCGGCAATACTGCCGGTCACGTGCGCGTCTACTCGTGGAACGGCAGCGCTTGGACACAAACCGGGGCCGACATCGACGGCGAAGCCGCAGACGACAACTCGGGTTACGCGGTTGCGATGTCAGCCAACGGCACCCGTATCGCGATCGGCGCCCAATACAACGACGGCAACGGCAGCAACTCCGGTCACGTGCGCATCTACTCATGGAACGGCAGCGCTTGGACACAAACCGGGGCCGACATCGACGGCGAGGCCGCGGGCGATGAATCCGGCGCATCTGTCGCAATGTCGTCGGATGGATCGCGCATAGCCATCGCCGCGCCGTTGAACGACGGCAACGGCAACAATTCCGGTCACGTGCGCATCTACTCATGGAATGGCAGCGCCTGGACACAAACCGGGGCCGACATCAACGGCGAAGCCGCAGACGACCAGTCAGGGTCATCTAGCCTCCCCGGCGCTGCGGCCGTTGCCATGTCATCAGACGGAACCCGCATCGCCATCGGAGCCAGACTGCACGACAACAATGGCAGCAACTCCGGTCACGTGCGCATCTTCACATGGAATGGCAGCGCCTGGACACAAACCGGAGCCGACATCGACGGCGAAGCCGCAGGTGATGAATCGGGGTCATCGGTTGCCATGTCATCAGACGGAACCCGCATCGCCATCGGAGCTCAATTCAATGACGGCACCGCCAGCAACGCCGGCCACGTGCGCACCTATACGTGGAACAGCGGCAGCTGGACACAAACCGGAGCCGACATCGACGGCGAAGCCGCAGACGACCAGTCGGGGTCATCGGTTGCCATGTCATCAGACGGAACCCGCATCGCCGTCGGAGCATTCGGAAACGACGGTACCGCCACCAACGCCGGCCAGGTACGCATCTATACGTGGAACAGCGGCGGCTGGACACAAACCGGGGCCGACATCGACGGCGAGGCGACGTACGACTATTCCGGATACTCGGTTGCGATGCGAGCGAACGGCTCCCGCGTCGCAATCGGCGCGTGGGGCAACCGAACGTACACCGGGCAAGTCCGCGTCTATGACGTGCTGACCAATCCTGCTGCCCCGACAATTTCGTCGGTTACAGCCGCCAGTGGCTCCGCAACTGTTTCCTTCTCCGCGGGGAACGACGGTGGATCCGTGATAACGAACTACAAGTACTCGATCGATGGCACCAACTTTGTCGCACTGAACCCGGCAGCTACGACAAGCCCAATCACCATTTCAGGCCTCACCAATGGGACAACCTATTCATTCACCATCAAGGCTGTGAACGGACTGGGGGACTCAACCGCTTCAAACTCGGTGGCCGGAACTCCTACGGCGCCCACGACCACAATCGCCCCGACCACCACGACAACGACAACGACAACGACGGTCGCTCAAACCACGACCGTTCCTGCAGCCATCACAAAGACTGCCTCCATCAAGACCGGCACGACATCCTTACTGTCAAAACTCGTCACAGCATCGAATATTTCCGTCCCGAATGGAACATCAGTGGCGGGTTCGGTCTCGAGCAACTCGAGTTCCGTGTGCAGGACAGCGGGTTCGAAGATCAGCGGCGTTGCTCCGGGCAAATGTGTGGTGAAGGTCAGGCTCACGCCGAAAAAGGGCAGTTCGACCACAGCGTCGATATCGATAAATGTCGTTGGTTCTCCGGCGATGAAGCGTGGGGCCGCAATCACGCTGGTGAACTCGGCGGCAGCGGCCGGGTTGTCAACCGGGAGCGGGCTGTCGGTGGAGGCCTCTGTTGCCTCGTCGTCAGAGAAACTCTGCAAGGTTTCGGGGACGAAGATCGTCGGCACGAAGGTAGGTACGTGTTCCGTGACGCTGACGGTCACGTCAAGTTCAGGTGCAACTTCGTCGGCGACACTGAGAATCAGGATTCAGTGATTTCCGACTGGAGTCGGAGTCCAGTCGTTCAGGAATCCCGTCACTTCTCTCCCGTTCAATTCCCCCCTCACGATTGCGCTCGGCCGTCGGCCGTC
>JBEBAF010000242.1:0-5874 GCA_041159045.1 Actinomycetota bacterium | reverse complement strand
CGGAAATGCTTGACCCGAACACCTGTTCGTAACTACAGTGTTGTTGTTCGAACAACCCCGTGTGTCACCCCTTTCGTAGGGTGCCGCACACATCAGCAGGAAATCAGCCCTTCGGGGTCGTTCAGTCAAGCTCGCCGTCCACGCGGTGGGGGAACAGGAAGCCAGGGAAGCCATGAGCAACGCCGCAAATGATCGCGACAAGGCACTCGACGCCGCACTCGCCCAAATCGACAAGCAATTCGGAAAAGGCTCCATCATGCGGATGGGCGAGAAGGGCTCGATGGCCATCGAATCCATCAGCACCGGCGCCATCCCGCTCGACATCGCCCTTGGCGTCGGCGGCCTGCCGCGCGGCCGCGTAGTCGAGATCTACGGTCCGGAATCGTCCGGTAAGTCAACCCTCGCCATGCACGTTGTTGCCGAAGCGCAGCGCAACGGTGGCATCTGTGCCTACATCGACGCCGAACACGCCATGGATCCGGTCTACGCCCGTTCGATCGGTGTCGACATCGACCAGCTCCTCATCTCGCAGCCCGACACTGGTGAACAGGCCCTCGAGATCGCCGACATGCTCATTCGCTCGGGTGCGCTCGACGTGGTCGTCATCGACTCGGTCGCTGCCCTCACGCCGCGTGCCGAAATCGAAGGCGAAATGGGCGACAGCCACGTTGGTCTCCAGGCCCGCCTCATGAGCCAGGCATTGCGCAAGATCACGGCAAACCTGAACAAGACCAACACCATCGCCATCTTCATCAACCAGTTGCGCGAGAAGATCGGCGTCATGTTCGGCTCGCCCGAAACAACGCCGGGCGGTCGTGCTCTCAAGTTCTATTCGTCGGTGCGTCTCGACATCCGTCGTATCGAATCCATCAAAGACGGCGCCGAGGTGGTTGGTAACCGCACGCGCGTCAAGGTGGTGAAGAACAAGGTGTCGCCGCCGTTCCGTCAGGCCGAATTCGACATCATGTACGGCAAGGGCATCAGTCGCGAAGGCGCAACGCTCGACCTCGCCGTCGAGTTGGGCATCGCCAAGAAGTCCGGTGCATGGTTCACCTACGAGGGCGAACAACTCGGCCAGGGCCGTGAAAACGCGAAGAACTACCTCATGGAAAATCCCGAGGTCATGGTCGAGATCTCCGAGAAGATCCGCACTCAAGCGGGTCTCAACGGTGAAGCCGGCTTCAGTGAGGCCGACGAAAAGCCCATCGAAATCGACTGATTCACGTCACTCACAGTCTCTCGGGGGCACGCCACTGTCCGATCGAGAATCATGCAGCCCGGGTCATTCGGCCCGGGCTGTGTGCTGTGCGGGGTCAGGCTTGAGGGGCCCGGTCGGTAGCCTCAACGAATGTGACAGGCAAGTACGTCGTACGCACCCACGGGTGCCAGATGAACGAGCACGACTCGGAACGCATCGCGGGTCTTCTCGAGGCCGACGGCTACACCCAGGCCGCGAACGACGACGAAGCCGACGTCATTGTTGTGAACACCTGTTGCATCCGCGAGAACGCAGATATGCGGCTCTACGGGCAGCTCGGTTGGCTGAAGACGTGGAAGAACGAGTCACCCGGCCGGCAGATCGTTGTGTCGGGTTGTCTGTCCCAGAAAGACAAAGACATCGTCTTGCAGAAGGCCGGCTGGGTCGACGTCGTAATGGGAACACACAACGTTCACCGCACGGTCGATCTCCTGAAGGAATCACGCACACACGGGCCGATCGTTGAAATCCTCGACGAGGCAGTCGTCGACGACCATGCGATGTTTCCCAGTGCCCTCCCAGCGAAGCGAGAAACCTCGTTCAACGCGTGGGTCACCATCCAAATTGGGTGCGACAACAGTTGTGCCTTCTGCATCGTGCCAGCGGTGCGCGGTCGCGAGCTCTCGCGTCCGTTTGCCGAGATCATCGAAGAAGTACGAAGCCTTGCCGGTCAAGGTGTCACCGAAGTGACCCTGCTCGGCCAGAACGTGAACTCTTACGGACGTGACCTTGCCCTCGACGCGCGACGAGCCGGCCACGACGCAAGATTGCGTCCGATGTTCGCCGAATTGCTCGAGGCGGTGGGTGCGATTGAAGGAATTCGACGTGTGCGATTCACGAGTCCGCACCCGAAAGACATGCGCCCGGAAACTTTCGCAGCGATGGCAGCCACGGCCTCGGTGTGTGAGCACCTTCATTACCCATTGCAGTCGGGCAGTGACGCAATCCTCGCCGCGATGCATCGCGGCTACACGGCCGAGCGCTACCTCGAAAAGCTGGCCGAAGCGCGACGTGTCGTTGCCGACCTCGCGGTGACGAGCGACATCATCGTGGGCTTCCCCGGCGAAACCGACGACGACTTCGCGCGAACGATGGAAGTTGCCGCCGAGGCGTGTTTCGACTCGGCGTATGAATTCGAGTTCTCGCCGCGCCCCGGTACCGAAGCGGCCGACATGGCCGACCGTTTCGTCGACCCAAAGATCGTCAATGACCGCTTCGAACGTCTGCGGGTCGTGCTCGAACACAGCGCCGAGATCAAGCACCGGGAACGCATCGGTCGAATCGAAGAAGTGATCGTCGAGGGCGTCAGCAAGCGCAATGAAGGTGTCATGACCGGCCGCACGCGACAGAACAAACTCGTGCATTTTCCATCGGCCGAACTCATTCGAGTGGGTAGCTACGCAAACGTTCTCGTCACGTCAGCCGCACGACATTTCTTGCGCGGAGAATTGCGAGAAGTCACGGCCGCACCCACACACAAGGTGCGTTTGTCCGTGGCGGCTCTCTAGAGATGCGCCACGCCGACAGTCCCAAGCGTGTCGTCGTACTGGGGCCAACCGCATCGGGTAAGTCGGCCGTTGCGATGTCCGTGGCGGCTCAACTCGGCGACATCGAAATCATCGCCGTCGATTCGATGCAGGTGTATCGAGGGATGAACATTGGCACCGCCAAGCCCACTTCCGAAGATCAGCGGATGGTTGCGCATCATTGCCTCGACCTCGTTGACCCTTCCGAACGTTTTACCGCGACACAGTTCCAGTCGGTCGCGAACGCGGCTCTTGATGCCATACACGCGCGTGGTCGTCGCGCATTGCTCGTCGGAGGCACGGGGCTGTATCTCACGGCACTCATCGATGAATTGGTGTTTCCGGGAGAATGGCCGGAGATCCGTGCCGAACTGGAATCCAACCCCGACACGGCCGGATTGTTCGCCAGGTTGGTCGAGCTCGACCCAACCGCCGCGTCACGCACCGAGCCGAACAATCGTCGGCGCATCATCCGGGCCCTCGAAGTGTGCGTCGGCAGTGGCGAGAAGTTCAGCGATGCGGGTCCGGGCACGGCAACGTTTCCCGACAACGGTGTGGTTCAAATCGGAATTCGGTGGCAGCGGACAGAACTTGCCGAGCGCATTGCACGACGGGTCGACCAGATGATCTCTGACGGCTTGGTCGAAGAGGTTCGCGCATTGATGGCCGCGGAACAACCGATGTCGCGTACAGCGGCGCAGGCCCTGGGCTACAAAGAGATGATCGATCACGTCGCCGGTGCTTGTTCCCTTGCAGAAGCACGCGACGAGGTGGTGCTCCGTACCGTGCAATTCGCGGTTCGGCAGGAACGTTGGTACCGACGCGACCCACGCATCAAATGGGTCGATGTCAGTGGCGAATCCTTGGATGCCGTAAGTACTGCGGTGCGGGAAGCCTTTGCGGAATAGGGTGGCGGCGTGCAGGTGACCCTCACCAAACACCAAGCCCTCGGCAACGACTTCTTGGTCTACGACCTCGCACAGGGCGTGCCGTCGGTTGCATGGCGCGACTTGGCGCAGCGCTGGTGCGATCGTCGTTTTGGAATCGGCGCGGATGGCCTCTTGATTCTCGAAAATCACGGTGAACGACGTCTTTCGATGACACTGCACAACGCCGACGGAAGTGTCGCAGAAATCAGCGGCAACGGCATCAGGTGCCTGGTGCAGGCGGCGCACTCGAACGATCGACTGCCGAGTGGGGTGACGTACGAGGTCGCCACCGACGCCGGTGTTCGCCACGTCGCAGTCGTTGCTGACGATGGCGCGGGCACCATTCAGGCCAGCGTCGACATGGGTGTCGTCGCAGATCTGCCCCAGCCGACGGGGTGGGATGTCCTTGGTTGTCAACCCGATCGCCCCGTCGCGCATTTGTCGCTTGGCAATCCGCATTCGGTAGTTGCGGTCGATGACGTGCGTGCCGTTTCGCTCGAAGAGTTGGGCGGCAAGGTGCCCCACGTCAATCTCGAAATCGTCGAAGCCGGTCCCGAGGACGATGCGGTGACAATGCGAGTCCACGAACGCGGCGCAGGGGTCACGCTCGCGTGTGGTTCGGGCGCTTGTGCAGCCGCGTACGCAGCAAAACGTTGGGGGTTCGTGCATCCGACAACCTCGGAAGTGGTGGTGCACATGGATGGCGGTGATGCCCGCGTGCGTATCGACGACGGCACGCGGATTGCAACACTCGTCGGGCCCTCGACTTTCATCGCAACCGCCGCGGTAAACGTGTGAGCAATCCGTACCAGGAGGCGCTCGGTCAAACCCTCATCGAGCGAACGTTTCGCGAACGAATCGTGCTCGTTGGTGCAATTCTTCCCCCGCAATCGGAAGAGGAAGCCGAAGCCAGCCTCGACGAACTTGCACTTCTCGTCGATACTGCAGGTGCCGACGTCGTTGCGACGATGATGCAGCGCCGCGACGCGCCCGATTCAACGTGGTTCATCGGCAAGGGTAAGGCAGAAGAGTTGCGGGAACTGTGTCTCGAAGTCGATGCCGACACGGTGGTTTTCGACAACGAACTCGCGCCGGCCCAGCAGTACAACCTGGAAAAGCTGCTCGGACGAACCGCCATCGACCGCACGGCCGTCATCCTCGACATCTTCGCCCAGAACGCTCACACGCTCGAGGGAAAGGCGCAGGTTGAACTGGCGTTGTTGAGGTATCGAATGCCTCGTCTGCGTCGCGGCGTGAAGGGTGCGCTCAGCCAGCAGGGTGGTGGAATCGGAACCCGCGGCCCGGGTGAAACGAAGCTTGAAGTCGATCGTCGTCGCATCATGCGGCGGATCACCAAGTTGGAGCACGATCTGAAAGACCTTGCGCGTACTCGCGAGAATCAGCGCAAGAGCCGTGAAAGAAGTGGATTGTCGTCGGTCACCATCGTCGGATACACCAACGCGGGAAAGTCGACCTTGCTCAACCGCCTCACCGAGTCGGGTGTGCTCGTCCAGGACCGACTGTTCGCCACGCTCGACCCGACGACAAGGAGACTTTCGCTTCCGGGCGGTGAGCCCGTGTTGCTCTCCGACACGGTGGGCTTCGTGCGCCGACTTCCACACGGCCTGATCGAGGCGTTCAAGAGCACGCTCGAGGTTGCGAGCGAAGCCGATTTTCTCGTTCACGTCGTCGACGCGTCAGCCCCCGACCCCGAGGGTCAGATCGATGCCGTGCGGGAAGTGCTGGGTGAAATCGAAGCCGATCGCGTGCCCGAACTCTTGGTGTTCAACAAGGCCGATCGTGACCCCGTGGCGGCGGCACAACTCGTGGCCGACCATCACGGTTCGGTGGCCATCTCTGCGGCGACGGGAACGGGCATCGATGTTTTGCTGCGCACGCTCAGCGACCGGATGCGGGCCTTGTCGCGTGTGGTCGAGTTGCTCATTCCCTACGACCATGGCGAAGCTCTCGCGATGGTGCACCGCGAAGGCGAAGTGGTCTCGACCTCGCACGAAGATGCGGGAACGAGGGTGCGCGCGCGACTCTCTGATGCCTCGGTCGGTCGATTGCGCGACTACGTCTGCGATACGGCAGAGTGAAGGGTGATGTCGCTCGGATCTGACCCCGCGGGTTTCGTCCCACCGCCGTACCCCTACGACAA
>JBEBAF010000241.1:0-12318 GCA_041159045.1 Actinomycetota bacterium | reverse complement strand
GCGAAGGCGCGCGCGGCCTCGTCTTTCCCACAACCGTCAGGCCCAACGAAGAGATAGCCATGAACGGGGTTCCGCGTGAGTTGGCGGAGCAGGTCGACTGCGTGGCTTTGACCACGCACGGAATCCCACACCGACGACATGCGGAGAATCTAAACGATGCGCGTCACTCGGCGACGAGGAGGCGCTGCATGATGCGGCGGAACTCGACGGTATTTCGGTCGGCGCGTGTGTGGGCCTGTCCAAGATCGAGCGGAATTGCCTTGTCCCACAACCGTTCGATCACTTTCAGGTCCTCGGCAAGGATCGACATCTCGTAGTCGACCGCATGGGCTGCCTTTTCGGGAGTGTCGCAGTCGTTGCGCAACATCGCCGTGTACACCCGTGTGGTGTCGTGGGAAACGGGTTGCAATGCCGTGAAGAGCATGTTGAACATTCCGGTCAGCGGAAGTTCGAGACGCAGCGTGATCGTGAACGGTGCCGTATACGTATAGGTCATGTTGCGGGGTTGGATGAGCGGATGCTCGCCGGTCGCAACGAGCGGGTCTTCGTTGTTGTGGATCGTGTGCGGATAGTCGACGACGAAGCCCCAGCCATCGGCAGACTTCTTCACCTCGTAGTCAGAAATGAATTCGTCTTCGCCGGCGCCGAAGGTGCCCGCGTGGACGTAGGGAAAGTGACCGAAGTCGAGAAAGTTGTCGACAAACTGCCCGGCGGCCGCGTTGATATCGATCGGCGGAAGCCATACGTGTTGAAACGACTCATTCGCCCATTCCGGAATGTCGGGCACGTCACACACCGGTTCATCGATCGCAACCCACACGAGTCCGAGTCGTTCTTGATTCTTGATCGGTGTCAGATGCGATGTGGGTGGAACCGTGGCTTCCTTACCGATCGCAGGAATCTGAACGCATCGACCCGTCGTGTCGAATTGCCAGCCGTGGTATGGGCATTCGATGCAACCACCGACCATCCGCCCGTCGCTGAGTCGGGCGTTGCGATGGGAACAGCGATCGAAGAAAACCGTGATGCCAGCAGCGTGTCGAATGACAACGAGGCCCTCGCCACACAGTTCGGTGCGCATTGGCTCGTCGAGCGGGAATTCGGTCGACATACCGATGGGCAGCCAACCACGGCGGAGTCCCGCCGAGGTGTTTGTGAGAACGGGCTTCGTGGAACTCAACGTTCTTCGCGTTCGTACGGAACGCCGAGAGCTGCTGGCGCGCCGATGCGCTTGTGCGCGAATCGTGACGACACAAGTACGAGAACGACGATCGTCATGATGAACGGCAGGGCATCGAGAATGTCGCCCGAAATGTGCCAGTTGCGTGCTTTCAAAACGGTTCCAAGTGACTGCAGAGCTCCGAAGAGATAAGCGCCGACCAATGTGAGATCCGGCCGCCAGAAACCGAAGATGACGAGCGCAATGGCAATCCAGCCCGCACCCTTCGTCATGCCGTCGACCCATGTTGGCACGATTGCAAGTGAGTAGAAGGCACCACCGATGCCGGCGAGCGTGCCGCCGAGGATGGTGTGGAGATAGCGATACTTCACGACGCTGATGCCCATCGCATCGGCCGTTTGCGGCGACTCGCCGACGGCGCGCAGTTGCAGGCCGATCTTCGTGCGGAAGAGATACCACGTTGCAACCGCACAGAGCACCCACGACACGTAGGTGAGAATCGTGTGGTTGAAGAGAAGAGGTCCGACGATCGGAGCGTCTGCGAGTCCAAGGACATCGAACTTGCGCACAGGACGTGTCACCTGTTGTTCGGCAACTTTCCAGATGTTTGCGAAGTAGCTCGACAAACCGACCGCGCCGGCGAAGATCGTGATCGACAAGCCCGCAACCGTTTGGTTGGCCTTGAGCGTGACGCAGAGGAATGCATGGAGAGCAGCAACCAAACCACCGGCAAACATTGCAACAAGGAGCGATATGAGAACGGTGAACCAGGCGGGCCCGCCAACGTGCTGTGATGCCCATGCACCTGACACACCACCGATCAGCATCATTCCTTCGACACCAAGATTCAGCACACCACTGCGCTCGGTGAATACTCCGCCAAGCGCAGCGAAGAAGAGGGGTGTTCCATAGAAGATCGCCTGTGCGGCAATGATGATGAAGAGGTTGCTGTTCATGCCGCCACCGCCTTTCCGGTGTTGCGGTTACTTCGTGGGCGGTACTTCGTGAGGATTTCGCCGGCGACGGCGGTGAAGAGAATCAACCCTTGAAGCGTCCCGACGAGGCCGCTCGGAAAATCGGGGCCCTGCAGCGAGTAGCCGGCGTTCGTCAGGCCACCGAGCAAAACCGCGACGACGATTGCACCGAGTGGGTTCAAGCGGGCGAGTGCGGCAACAACGATGCCCGTGTAACCGAAGTTGTTCAACTGCAGGCCCTTGGCGTCGAGGTAGTGCGCGAAGTCGCCAACTTGGCTTGCGCCACCGATTCCTGCGAACGCACCGGACATTGCCGTCACCGTGATGATGGTCCACTTGGTGCGGATACCGACGTAGCGAGCGGCTCGGGGAGAGTCGGCGATGATGCCGATCTCGAAACCGAGCCGACTGCGACGGTAGATCACCCACAGAACAACGGCGCCAACGATGGCAAGCAACAGGCCGAACGAAATTGAAACTCCGAACACTTCGTAGACGGGCCAATGCGTGCGCTTCTCGAGGGGTCGGCCCGAGGGGAAGCCAAAAGACTTCGGATCACGCCAATACGACGTCGAGTTGAAGATGAGGTGATTCAGAAGAATTGCCGCGAGATAGTTCATCATCAGCGATGTGATGATTTCGTTGGTGTTCAGCTGTGCACGCAACAGGCCGACGATCGAGGCGTACATACCGCCAAAAAGCATTCCCGCGAGCACCATGACAACGATGACCACCGCGATGGGCAATGAATCACCCATCCAAAGACCGACAAGTGCCGCACCAACCGCACCGACATACAACTGGCCTTCACCGCCGATATTGATCACGCCGAGTCGAAACGCAGCAGCGGCGCAGAGTCCGGTGAATGCGAGGGGAGTGGCGGTACGCAACGTGCCGGTGAGCGCACGCTTCGAGAAGAAGCCGCGGTCGAGGATGCGCCAATAGACATCGAGGGGGTTCTTGCCCGTTGCGAGAAGAACGATTGCACCGACGGCCAGTGCGCCGAGCAATGAAATCACCGGGATGGCCCAGTTGAGCCAACGTGGTTGTTCGAGTCGGCGTTCGAGTCGGATGGGTGACTTCACCGCGATGCCTCCAGGGTTGCGCCTCCCATGAGAAGGCCGATCTGTTCACGATTTGCTTCCGTTGCCGGAATGTCGGCGACGAACCGACCTTCGTACATCACGACGATGCGGTCGGCGAGCGACATGATCTCTTCGAGGTCTTCGCTGATGAGAAGGATTCCGACGCCGTCGTCGGCGGCCTCGACCAATCGGGCTCGAACCGTTTCGATGGCACCGACGTCAAGCCCGCGAGTGGGAGATGCAGCGATCAAGACCTTTGGTCTCGTGGAAAACTCGCGTGCCAACAGCACCTTCTGCACGTTGCCACCCGAGAGCAAACGCACCGGCGTCGCAGTGTCGGGAGTTTTCACGTCGTACTTCGTCACGAGATCACTGGCTTGAGAAGTGATGATGTTGCGCTTCAACATGCCGAATCGCGACAACAACGGCGTGCGGTAACTCTTCAGCGCCATGTTGTCTTCCACCGAATGTCCGGCTGCAAGACCCGTGTGAAGTCGATCTTCGGGAACGTGGGCAACGCCGCCGGCGATTGCTTCTCGTGCCTTCCCGTTTGCGACGGGGGTTCCACCAACAACAACGGAACCCGAAGTGGATGAGCGCATTCCTGCGATGACTTCCGCAAGTTCACGTTGGCCGTTGCCGGCCACACCTGCGACGCCGACAATTTCGCCGCGGCCGACCGTGACGTTCACGTTGTGTAGCGCTTGGCGTCCGCGATCATCGTTTCCGCAGATGTTGCTGAGCGACAACACGATGTCGCTGGCAACCGCGGGGTTGCGTCGCGTGACGCGGGTGAACTCGACGCTTCGCCCCACCATCATGCTGGCGAGTTCTCGCGTGGAAGTCGACTTCGTGTCGACCGTGCCAACCGTTCGGCCACCACGCAACACCGTGATGCGATCGGACACACTCATGACTTCGTCGAGCTTGTGTGAAATGAAAATGACCGTGCGACCCTCTGCGGTCATGGCGCGCAGGGTCTTGAACAGTGCTTCGGCTTCGATGGGCGTCAAGACCGCGGTGGGTTCGTCGAGAATGAGGACCTGTGCTCCTCGATAGAGCACCTTCAGAATCTCGACGCGCTGTTGTTCGCCGACGCTGAGCTGCCAAATGCGGGCCTTCGGATCGACCGCCATGTCGTAGCGCTTTGCAAGTTCCGCGACGCGTGCATCGATTGAGTCGGTATCGATAATGAAGGGCGTCTCGGGATTTCCGAGCACAACGTTCTCGGCAACCGAGAACGGCTCGACCAAACGGAAGTGCTGGTGAACCATTCCGATGCCGGCGTCGAGAGCGGCCTTTGGAGATGCAAAGACCGTCGGCGTGCCGTTGAGCTCGATCGTTCCTTCGTCGGGTCGATAGAGGCCGGTGAGAATGTTGGAAAGCGTCGACTTTCCTGCGCCGTTCTCGCCGAGGAGCGCGTGCACCTCGCCTTTGCGCACCTCGAATTCCACGCCGTCGTTCGCCACGACGCCCGGGAATCGCTTCACAACCCCCGACATCCGCACAGCGATGTTCGTCATCAATTGCCCTTCAGCCACAGCCTGCCAACTCGGAGACAGACGCTAGTAGAAAAGCAGAAGGGCGGGCCCATGGGCCCGCCCTTCGCACGATTCGTTAACGAATCATTCGTATTCGAATCAGCTCGCCGGAATTTCTCCGTTGATGCCTTCGACGAGGTAGGCCATGCCCATCAACTCTTCGTAGGTGTGGGTCTTGCCCGCAGCAAGCTGCTCCTTGCCCTTGTTGTCGTTGATCGGGCCGGTGAATTCACTGCCGGGCTTGGCGGTGAGTTCAGCAAGCTTCGCGTCGATCGCGGCACGGGTTTCATCAGAGACGCTCTTGCCATAGGTGGCGAGCTTCAGGAAGCCATCGGACAAGTTGCCGTAGTAGTTGCCCGCAACCCACGTGCCGTCGAGAACCTGCTGGATGCGAGCCGATTCGTAGACGTCCCAGTGGTAGGTCGTTGCAGTCAGCCACACGTCTTCGTAGCCGGTGCTCTGGTCACGGTTGTAGCCGGCCCACGGAATGCCCGCAGCCTTTGCAGCATCGCCGGTTGACGGCGAGTCGATGCCCTTCTGACCGAGAACGTCGGCGCCATCAGCGATCAACGCTTCTGCAGCCTTGCGCTCTGCCGGCGGGTCGAACCAGCTGTTCACCCACACAACCTTGACTTCAGCCTTCGGGTTCATCGCACGTGCGCCGAGGGTCCAAGCGTTCGCACCGCGAACAACTTCCGGAATCGGGAACGAAGCGAGGTAACCGAGCTTGCCGGTCTTCGACGCAGCACCTGCAGCCATACCTGCGAGGTAGTCGGTGTCTTCGGCTCCGCCGTAGAACTGCGACAGGTTTGCGCCACCCTTGTAACCGGTTGCGAATTCGAAGCAGACATCGGGGTGCTTTTCAGCAGCAGCGACGAATGCATCCTGGAATCCGAACGAGGTACCGAAGATCACGGTGTTGCCATCGGCGATGAGGTCTTCGACGACCTGACCGACCTGCTCACCTTCGGGAACGTTTTCCTTGTAGGTGGTGACAACCTTGTCGCCGAATGCATCCTGAACCTTCTGACGTGCTTCGTCGTGTGCCTGTGTCCAGCCACCGTCGTTGATCGGGCCGACGTAGACCCATGCGGCCTTCAGCGGCTCGCCATCCTTCGGGCCGCAGGCGACCGGTGCAGCACCGTCTTCCCAGGGCTTGAAGTTTGCGGCCCAGTCGCCGCCGGCTGCAGGAGCTGCAGTGTCGGCGGTAACCGTGGTGTCGGCGGTTGCCGTTGTGTCCATCGTTGCGGTGGTATCCGCGGTGGTTTCCTCGCTGCTCGAGTTGTCGTTACCGCCGCATGCGACGAGGCCGACTCCGAGGGCGAGAGTTGCTGCCACCGGCAACCACTTCTTGCTCAAACGCTTGCTCAAAATTTCCTCCTGGGGTAGAAGCTGATGCGTTGTGGAGATACTAGGTGTTTGCATCGCCTCGGAATTCAGGCCACACCGAGCCGTGACACGGCGTTAACACCGGAACCGCCCGGGTTCGGAATCCCGCCGCGCGCCATAGACTCACCCTTCCCAGGAGAGGTGCCAGAGTGGCCGAATGGGGCGCCCTGCTAAGGCGTTGTCCGTGTTAAAGCGGACCGTGGGTTCAAATCCCACCCTCTCCGCCATTTATCCACAGTGAAAACACTGGGTTTCCTGCCACCCCATTGCAAATGTCCCGATCGAGGGATAGACCAAACGGGTCACTGCGGGCGGAACTGCAGGAGCCAAACATGACCAAACATTCCCCCCTGTTTCGGTTCATTGCCCCGATCGGCATCGGCCTCGGCATCATCGCCGGGCCGGCCGTCGGGGTGCCATCGCCGGCTCGCGCCTCGTGTACCTCTTTTATTGTCGAAAAAGGCGACTCGTGGAGCCTGCTCGCCGACTACGCCGGTATCGGACTGTCCTCTCTTCTCCGCGCCAACAACGCAACTGCGAAGACGGTCATTCTTCCCGGCAAGCAGCTCTGCCTGCCGAAGGGCGCAACTTTCAACCGCCCCGGGCAACAGCCAAAGGCCGAGGCATCGAGTGTGAAGATCACGCTTCCGAAAAAGCGGTACACCGCCGCCGAATCCGAGGCCATCATCCGTGACATCTTCCCCGACAAACTCGAGCGTCGCGCCGTGCAGATCGCCAAGCGCGAGAGTCACCTCAACGCCGTGTCGTACGGATGGTGTTGCTACGGGCTCTTCCAGATTTATTTCAACGCCAACAAGGAATTCCTCGGCACCCTCGGCGTCACTCACCCGTCGCAACTCCTCGACGCCCATACCAACGCCACCGTTGCCTACGCGATGTACCAACGGTCGGGCTGGGGCCCCTGGGAATAGGCGTCAAGTAGGCACTCGGGGCTTTTGCCCTTACACTTTCTCCCGCACCATTTACATAGGTGCGCTGCGCTCGTAGCTCAATGGATAGAGCATTTGACTACGGATCAAAAGGTTAGGGGTTCGAGTCCCTTCGAGCGCGCTTGTTTCAAGGGTTTCGTCGTATTTACGCGGCGTCAGTTCATAATCGTTGTTGATTCGGTCAGTTGTGGGCGGCCCCCGTAGAGTTCGGCCGCCGCCCGACAGCACGAACGTTCGTGAACGGCCTAACGTGAAGACACTTCACATCGTAGGGAGAACAATGAAATCAAGGCTTTTGGTCATCATCGGAGCTTCCCTCGTTTTTGCAAGCGCCTGTGGCGCTGGCGGAAGCTCAGATTCGGCACGGACAAAGAACGCTGCGTTGCCGACAAGTTCCGTTGGGATGCTCCAGAATCTCGCGCCGTACGCACCGCCGACAACAATGCCCGCCGTCACCACGACGGCGCCACCGGTCGTCACCATCGCGCCAACCACGGGCGTACCCACGACTCCTGCACCGATTATTGCGGTGCTGACAACGGTCACCGCAGCCCCACCCGCGACAACCGCGGCGCCAATGACGGCCGCTCCGTCTGTGACCGCAACCACGCCGCCGGCTCAGCGCGCGAATGCATCGGGGTTGGTCATGACCCAAACGATCACTCCGAACACGCTTGCTCCGCGCGTGACGCAGTGCGACCTCATCCAAAAGAAGGTCAAGAGCAAGAATCCGCCAAAGCAGAACGTCGCCGAAGACGCCACTATCTACATTCGCACCACGTCTGGATGCCCTCGGTTCATCGCATCAGTGGAGGTTTGGCACGAGAACCCGTCAGGACGACTCGATACAATCAGGTCCCTGCAGGAAGAAGGCGACGTCCCTCTCACCGGAAACCCGGCGAGAGACGCAAAAATGATCAATGACTTTGTCGAAATGTTCCTGGGCGGTTCGCGGGGCGCGGAGCTCAACGGAAGATTCACCAATTTTCTCACTCGGAATCAAAAAACATACGAAGAATGTCGGCGTCGGTTCTCGTTCGCCAGCGCAAGCGAAAAGGTGCCAGCAAGCTGCGAACTCTACAAACTTGGGTCGCTATTCGTGCCCGAGGTGCCGATTCCCCCGTTCGACTACTTCAGTGAGGTGGCCCTTCGCTCGTGTCGGACGTGGGTCTTGGAGAATCCTGACGACCGAGAGAAGTGCAAGGGCGCGACGTTGGTAGCGAGAATCGTCTTCACAAACGGTTATGCAATGGAGAACATTCGTATCCCGCTGCAGTAAGACGCCTACGAGCCGAAGGCGCCGACTCCGAAGCAGGTGATCGCTGCCGCGGTGATCTTCGTGGCGCCGGTCGAATCCGTTTGTTCGTTGGCGAGCCCCATCAGACCGTCGACCGATTCGTCCTTGTCGATCTTGTCGACCATCTGCGTCGAGCTGAAGCAGCTGACCACCATTTTTGTCGTGTTGCTGTCCGACTCGGCGTCGCCGGCAGCGTTCAGCAACTTCTCACCCTTGGCGCCGTCGTCGAATGCCGCCTGCAACTTCTCACGACTCGCACTGTCGCCGAGAACCGCGTCGGCAACGCATCCGATCTCTTGAACACCACATTCCAACGTTCGTCGCTTACAAAAATAGTTGTCAGCGTGGCCCGATTCTTTCCTGCAGGTGTTTTGCGCTTCTAATTTTTTCGTCCGTAGTCATCGCTTCCGTCGACGACGCTGGTGACCATCATGCCGGCCAGCAGGTCGGGACAGATGCAGCCGAGCACCGGACGGGTGAGTGCACCATTCGACTCCGCATCTCCGACGGCGTCAAGCAATTTCTCGCCTTTTGCGCCGTCGTCGAAGGCGGTCTGCAACTTTTCGCGGCTCGCATCGTCGCTTAGTACTGCATCAGTAATGCAGCCAACCATCGTGTCATCGAACGAAAAGGGCCCACTGATCGAGCCATCCGATTGGGCCGAAGCCGTCAATGCCGCGCTGACGGCATTCATGAGGCCGCTGGCGTCGTTTCCCATTGGGTCGCCACACGCGGTGGCACCGAACGCGATCACCAGACCAAGACAAAGAATCGACCGTCTCACCTCGGGCCCCTTTCTCGTCAGCAGTCTGCCAGCGAATGTGCCAGCAAACCGCAGGTGGCAACGCCGCGCGATGATGGATCAGGTTGCAGGCATTGGCGGATTCGTTGAGTTGGACGCTGAAAACCTTGAAAAATGAGCCGATTGACACTTACCGCTACTTGCTGAAACTGCTCGTTCGGACCTACGGATCAAAAGGTTAGGGGTTCGAGTCCCTTCGAGCGCGCTGGTGGCCTCGTTCAGTCGAGGTTCGGCAGGATTCACACTGCGCAAAGACTTGTCGTCGACGATTTTCGACGTCTCACGCTCGCTTGCGAACGGCGACTGTCGGAGTCGAAGGGTCGAGGCAGCGAGGTTTTTGTGTCGCAGTACGATCGCGTGATGCGGACATCTCGCATCAGCGTAGGAGCGGCCACATGTCTGTTTCTTGCGCTCCTCGTTACAACACCTGGACTGTCGCTGCCCGTCAGCTCCGCCAGCACAACAATCGAGCAGAAGCCGTTCTTTCCGATCTGTTCACAAGATGTTTCGACCAACTGCATAGAAGATGTGTCAGCACACGGTGAATCGCTGATCCCGGCGCACGTATTGAGCAACATCGAGTTGAGGTCGAAAGACGCCAAGGGCCGTGATTCCGGCATCTTGTTCGGTGAGAATCGCCACCCTTTTTGGAGGTGCGCTTCGGGACAAACCTTCGGTTCTCCCAGCGGAGAGGCCTGTGGCGTCGGTGATTACCCGAATTTTCTGCTTCATGCCGAAGACGCGAATGTGAATTTTCCAGTGGGTCCGGCCGACGGCAAAGGTGAATTGGATACGGAAGAAGGAATAGCTGCGTCGAAGGGTGATGATGCGAGCGCTTACCCATCTGCATACGTCGGTGTCCAAATTTTTGCGACCTCGATCTTCAACCATTCGGAGAACGGGTTCACAACAAAAATCGGAAGCTATGGCTTTCACTTCGACGTCTATAACCGACGCGGAGTCAACGCGGACGTTCGAGAAGACGATGAGTTCACGTTCCGCATCAACTTCGGGTTCGTTCCCGCCCCGAACTTCTACGCGAATTCCGATGTCGTCAAATACTCCACTTCCGTTGCAGCAGACGGCGCCACCATCGTGGAGATGACTCTTCGCCCAGTGGTCGGTGCGTCGCCACCGTCTCAGGGGAAATGTGATGATCGTGTTGGGGGTCAGAAGACGCTGTATTTCAACACAGGCAGGTTCTCGTGGGGAAGTTCCGCCATCGATACCGACGCGAAAATTGAACGCCCTTTCTCCGGAAATGCCATCACAACGAACGGTCCGTGCGCGAACGGAATGCCTGACATTCGACCTGACGGCACTCTAAATGTTGTGCTTGGGGCGCCGCACGTTTATGCGGACGGCACATTGAACACCGGTGAGTTCCGTGTGATTCTTTCTCCGGCGACCATGTACGCATTTGGATTTTCTGCCGACCGAATTCTCTCGGGCGGGCTTTCGGTGACGGCCACGGATGCTAAGCGCGCACAGAAATTGAATTATCAAGCGACGATCACCGACGACGGGACGGCGGTGATCAAGGCCTCGGGATTTCATTATTCGTCACCGACTTTGACTCTGAGACGGACACCGTTCAAATTTCCGCCGTTGAAGACGAAGATGAAGATTTCCGCTCCGGCACGGGCCGGACGTGGAAGGCGGATCGACGTCAAAGTTGACGGAACCCCGACGAATGCAATTTTCTTTGTCAGGGGTTCGTCAGGCGGGGCTCAATATGCCGGCACGTCGGGTGGTGTGGTCGGACAAGTGCGCCTCAGCGTGACAATCCCTCGCTCAGTCCCGGTTGGATCGGGACGTCTCATGGTCTGGTTTCCGGGGGATCGGCAGTCACGAAATACGTCCACGGAGATTCCGATTCGGATAACGCCCTAATAGGGGATGATCCAAGTAATCCGGCTTCGTTATTGTCCAAGTCAGAACGAAAACCAGGGAGATCTCCGTTGCTTGTCGTCGGGTTCAGGCGAGGAAAGGCCGCAGTTCAACGCGGCGGTTGCATGCGAGTGAACCCTTGGTCGCAAGTTGCTTGGCGAGTTCGGGGCTGTCGCACTCGATGATCCAAAACCCGCTGTAGAACGCGTCGTTGGCAAACAACGACCCGTCGACGTTCTCACCTTTTCCCAGGCGGTTGTCGATGACGGTGGCTGTGGCGGGTGCGCCGATACCGGCCGCCATGATCCAGTGCCCACCATCGCGCAGCGATTCGTTGAACGCATCGATGGCTTCCATCTCGTCACCGGTTGCGGTGTTGGTCTGGCTGTCGATGACAAAGATGATGAAGCGCATGGCAGTAAGCCTAGGTAACTTTTTTGATGTCAATCGTTTGGTGATAGTCAAGCGACTAGTCGTTCATCTGCCCAACGGTCACGGACTCCATTCGAACCGTGCGATCGATTCGATGAAATTTCAGTCGAGTAGTCGCGGCGCGACTGCGGCGTGGATCGCCGCCTGAACGTCGTCTTTCGGCAACGTACCGTCGATGAGAATCCAGCGTTCGGGGTCGGTGGCGGCCATTTCGGCAAAACCATCTGCGATGCGCGCGAAGAAGTCCGCACCTTCACGCTCGAAGCGATCGAGATCGCGCTTTGCGAGTCGACGTTCGGCTTCGTCGCGAGGAATGCGGATCCACACCACAATGTCGGGAAGCGTTTGGTTCAGCGCCCATTCGTTGATGCGTTTGAGTTTCTCGACACCAAGACCACGGCCGTAACCCTGGTAGGCGAGCGTGGAATAGACACTGCGATCGCTGACGACGTGTCGGCCGCTCGCGAGCGTGGGTTCGATTAGTTCACTCATCAATTGCGCGCGGTCCGCGGTCATGAGAAGCAGTTCGGTGCGCGGGTCGATGTCGGTGTTCTCGGGGTCGGCGAGGATCGCCCGCAACATCGCACCGATGCGCGTTCCGCCGGGTTCACGCGTAGCGACGGCACCCAGCGTCTCGGCGAGGCGTTTGACGTGCGTGCTCTTGCCACACCCCTCGAGGCCCTCGAATGCGATGTACTTGCCGCGTGCCATCAGTCGACAGTCTTGTCGACTTTCTTCTTCGCAGCCGGCTTCTTCGCCGCGGCCTTCTTCACGGTTG
>JBEBAF010000240.1:0-5812 GCA_041159045.1 Actinomycetota bacterium | reverse complement strand
CATTCATCTGCGGCAACATCTTCGATGCCACCGCACCACTCGGCGCCGGAGCAGAATCTCCACCCGCAGCACCACCACCGCCACCACCGGATGACGACCCACCACACGCAGCGAGCACGACCAGGCAGGCGGTCAAGAAGATCCCGGCTAGGGGTCGGTGGCGGGACATGCCGAAAGTGTAGGAAAGCGCCGCGCAGAATGGCCTTCAGCGAGTCTTTACCGCTGTTGCAGGGCGCTATCGGATGAACATCTGGACGGCCATCGAGCGGTTGACACCGACGGACGTATAGCAACACGCCGCGAGGTCGCCGGCCGACCAGTTGTTGTCGGACATTCCGATACCACCCGAGGCGTCATCGGATCCCTTGTAACCGTTCGGCCACAGGCCACCACCGTTTTCGTTCCAGCCGAAGCCCCAACGCGCCTTGCGGTTGTCGTTCCAGTTGAAGCCGTAGAAGCGGATATCGGTCTGCGTCGTGAAGATCGATCTGTTGTATCCGTCGAACGTCAGCGCATCCTTCACGAACTGCTCGTCGCCACCTTGGAAGATCGACAATGCGGTACGTGGTCCATTCGGTGTCGCGGTCTTCCAGGTCCATCCGTAGTTCTGGCCATCGATCGAACCGCGTTCGGTTGTGCCGAACGCCGTGGTGTCGATATCCGGGAACACGGCGAGGAGGTCGCTGCCCTGCAGCTTGTTGAAGGTCGAGTACTTCGCATCCGAAGCGCTGAGATCGAGCGACGATTCGTTCAACGTGTTGGCGGTGGTCCAGTAGCTCGACGAGTACGGGAACGTGGTGCTGTTTCGTGCGGCCTTCATGATGAGCGTCCAGCCGCCACCGCTCATCGCCGAATCCATCAAGCAGTAAACCTGCGTCGGAGTTACGACGCCGGAGTTGTTGATGTTGATCGTGTACACGCCATTGACATTCGTACCCGTCGTTTCCTTGATGTCCTTGCACGACTCACGACGCTGCCACGTGCGGATCGCCCGGGTCTTCAGGACCGAATCGAAACGAGTGGCCTGCGCGGCACCGCTGGCATCGACCGCGAATGCCCGGGCAACCGACTTCGTGACGTTGAAGTCGAGAATCGTGTGGTCCCAGTAGTAGTTGCTTGCACCACGACCAACGATCACGTACACGGCTTCTCCGGCGGCGAGTGTGACTGCAGTTGCGTTCGCAGATGCGGTCGCCGAGGATCCAGCGGAAATCGATCCACTCGCAATGAGTGAGTAGTTGGTGTCGCCAACGAGGCCGCGTTGGACCCAGTAATCGATTCCGTCGGCATTGTTGCTCGGGTAGGCAAACTTCAGAGCTGCGCTGACATCGACCATCAACGATGAGTTCGTGGTGTTCTTCCAAGCCACACCGACTCCGTAGCCGCTGTTATCGGGGTGAATGACGATGCCCGATCCGGTCATCACCGAGTTGGCGGGCGGTGTCGTGATCTTCTGAACAAACGGGTAATTCGACGAGACGCGATTGTTGTCCCATTGCGGCTGGCCACCGATGACCTCGTTGCCACCCGTCTGCCAATCCGTCAACAAGGTCGCCGACGCACGATCTGCGGGTACCTCGAGGTATTGCCACGCGTTCGACGTGGACTGGAGCGAAGGTCCACTGATGAAGTCGTCGAACACCGAGGAGGTGCTCGTTCCTGTCGATGCGCCGGATGACGTCCAGTAGTTACCCGTGGGCAACGTCATGCCGACGGTTGCCAAGTTGGTGACCGCAAGCTCCATGTCACCCTTCGACGGCAGGTGCCAGTCGGTTTGTGTATTCGTTGCGTATGCGTCGGCTGCTACCGCCGCACCGCACGACGCGCTGGCGGCGAGAAGAGCCGTCGTATTGGCCTGACCCGTACCGACGCCGGTTGCCGTCGTTGCGGAAACTCCTTCGGGGCACCACGTCGCGGTTGTGGAGGCATCGGCCGGTGCGATTTCCATGAAGTCGAGGTTGGCGTACGAATTGCTGCTGTCGACGTAGAAGACGGTTCCGCCACCAGGGCCAATATCGCCGACGCGACACACGCCGCCGTCCTTGCACAGCGCGCCGACATTCAATGTGAATGTGACCGACGCGGGGTTCCAGTTCGCAGAACCCGGCACCGAAGCCGTGAGCAGCGTCACGCCCGCGGCAACAAGGTGAACGACTCCCGTATTTGCGTTGATCGTCGCAACCGAAGTTGTGCCGCTCGAGAACGTGACTGCGCCTGCATCCGGAGTACTGACCGTCGGGGTCGACATCGTGAAATCGGCGTCGTCGGCGCGATACGGGCCTCCGGGCGCCGTGAATCCGGTCAAGACCGGCGTTCCCTTCGTAACGGTGAACGACGCCGTCAGATTCTTCGAAGAGAATGATCCGTACGCGACCTTTGTTGCCGTGAAGGTCACCGATCCGGCGCCGATGATCGTGACCTGACCGCTGTATTTGTTGATTGTGGCAACGGAGTTGTCGCTGCTGGTGTAAACGGTGAGACCGTTGTTCAGCGATATCGGCGCAGTCGTTGCAAACGGTGCGGTGCCAAAAACGTACGACGACGCTGGCAACGAGAAGCCGGTAAGAGTGGCGTCAATGGGCGTCGACGACCTGGCCGCAAAAGCCCGGATCGGACGATAGGCACGGGTGTCGGTCTTGTTTGCGTAGATCTGCATGCCGGTGGAGGGGTCATAGGTGTACGCGCGCGTCGCATCGTATTGGCGAGACGTCCAATAGTCGCCACTGAGACCCGCACCGAGACCCGCCTGCACCAAATTCGTGCGAGCCAACGCGAGTTCTGCTGGAGCGGGCAAATACCAGTCGGACTTGCCACCGATCAGCGAGGTGCGCGCCGAAGTAGCTGCGCCACTTGTGCAGGCACCGAGAATGCCCTGCATGTTGTTGATTCCGTAAGTGTTGTCGCTCGCACCTCCGATGGCCGCTGAAGCTGCTGAGGTGTTGCACCAGTTTGCCGACGCGTCAGCCGGCGCTATTTCAAGGTAATCAATGCCGATGATGTCATCGTTCGTGTCGACGTAGAACACCGTTCCCCCACCAGGGCCCGTGTCGCCGACTGAACACGCAATGCCGCGCTCACACGGTGAGCCACCGACAATGACGTTGTTGCATGGCGCACTCTGAGCACAGTTCGAGTCACCCGTGTTGAACGAACGAATCGGACGTACGTAGCCAACGGTTGCCCCGTACGCGCTGACGTATCCCGAAACACTTTTCACGGTGGCCAAGGAGTTTCCGGACTGCATCTGCTGCGCGTAGTTGCTGCCGGTGTTGAACGTGCTCGACGACGAATAGTAGCCCGCTGCGAATTCTCCAATGACACCCGACTGCTTGTACATCTCGTTCAGTTCGTCTTTCGACGGGATAAACCAATCGTTGTAGTTGGTCGACCCTCGTGTGACCGAGTACGCGCGCACAGCTTCCGCTGCCGGAAACTGTGCCCCTGAGGACAACGCAGTATTCGTCTTTCCGGTTCCGATCGCAGTGTCCCATCCGCAGGGGCATCCGTAGGTGTTCTGGAAGGCAATTGTTGGATCAGTCACACCCCCGTTCCACGTCGGCGGCGCTGCCTCGAGGTAGCGGCCCCACGACTGCGTCGAACCCGCATCGTAGAAAACGGTTCCTCCACCCGGGCCACGATCTCCGATCATGCACAAGCCGCCCATCGAACACGGCAGCGAGCTCGGCAGGCCAACGGTCAAGTTGACCCTGCTGATTCCAAGTTTGGCTTCCCCGGTACCACCCTGGGCTGCGGCGAGAACGGTGCTACCCGCTGAGACGATGGTGACAACACCCGTCCATTTGTTCACCGTGGCAACCGACGGATCAGAACTCCAGTAAGTCAGTGGCACGGAAGTAGCGCTCGGACTGAAGGCGCGGATCGGCCGAGTCCATCGACCATCACCCTTGCCTGCGTACGTTTGCGAATCGCTGCATCCAAGTTGCAGGAAGTGATAGTTCGCATCTCGTTCCGTGGACGACGAATACCAATCACACGCCAGCTGATCAATACTTCCGCTTGACGCAGCGAAATAAAGCATGCGCAGTTCATCGACTGCGGGCAAATACCAGTCGGATTTTCCGCCGCCCGTATAGGCACGGGCCCTTATTGCGGCCCGGTTGGCCGTGTTCGACTGCGTAACAATGGCGACCGTGTTGGCGAAGCCTGTACCGACAGCCGTGCCCGCCGCTGCCGCACCGATCAATGTGTTCGTATTGCCGGTCAGAGCAAGAACCGGGTCGGACGAGCCTCCGGACCACGTGTTCGGCGCGGCTTCGAGATACTGACAGGACGTGTCACACGACGTTCCCGGCGCAGAGAACCCGTTGGAGACGTAGAACACTCTGCCACCGCCGGGGCCGACGTCTCCGACTTGGCAAAGGCCGCCGTTTGCGCACGTCAGTGTGCCAACCGAGCGGCTTGAATTTGGTGTCGTAAGCGTGAACTGAGCGCTCGATGTTGTGTAACCGACACCCGGCAGCGTGAGGGCACCGAGAACAGTCGACTGACGTTGAACGCCCGCAAAAGTCCCGGTGACCGTTGTTGGCAAAGACACGCTCGATGTCGACACGTTGCCGAGCTGACCCCAATCATTCATACCCCAACACTTCGCTGAGTCGTTTTCGATGATCGCACACGTTGACTGACCATTGTTCGTGGAAAGGTCGATGACGCCAGTCGCGAGTCCACTGACATCGACAGGCGTATAGCGGCGTGACGCGGTGCCGTCTCCGAGCTCGCCATTGTCATTGCGGCCCCAACACTTCACACCGCCCGTTGCCATGAGAGCACACGAGTGATATGCGCCCGTTTCAACGCGAGCAACGCCGGAGGAAAGCCCTGACACATCGAATGGTGCGTACTTGTCGCTCGTTCCGCCATTACCAAGTTGCCCGTACCCGCCGTAGCCCCAACATTTCAACGCGCCGGACGCCATGACAGCACATGTGTGATGGATACCGGATGCGATCTGCTTGACACCTGAAGAGAGGCCCGTAACCGGACGTGGCACGAGTCGATTCGTTGCGGTGTTGTCGCCGACTTGGCCATTCCCGTTGTAGCCCCAACATCTCACCCCTCCTGTTGCCAGGAGTGCGCACGAGAATTCACTTCCGAGGTCGATCTGCACGACACCGGAAGACAATCCAACGACATCGACGGGCGTCATTCGGTTTGTTGTGCTTCCGTCGCCCAACTGGCCATAGCTGTTGTAACCCCAACACTTGACTCCCCCTGCGGCGGTGAGTGCGCATGTGTGCTGGTATCCGGCAGCAACTTGAACGACTGCGGGCAGATTCTTGACAACCACCGGCGCGTACATCCGCGTAGTGGAACCGATTCCGAGCTGGCCGTTGTCGTTCAATCCCCAACATTCGACTCCACCGAGGGTCGTCAGGGCGCACGTGTGGTGGTATCCGGTGGCTATCGATGCGACACCATCGGACAAGCCGAGAACATCGGTGGGCTTCAATCTGCGATCGGTCGTGCCGTTGCCGAGTTGACCCCAATCGTTGTTGCCCCAGCACTTCACGCCTCCCGCCCGAGTGAGAGCGCACGTGTGGTAGTAACTCGCACTCAATTGGACGAATTCGGTGTCGGGAACTGCGATGCTCGTATAGGTGATGGCTGCCGACTGCGTGGCGTTCGCCGAAATGCTCGCTTTCAGGTATGCCACGCCGGCACCGACGATGGTGACGGTTCGCGTCGAGGAGTCGACTGTCGCCACCGAGGGATTGGTGCTGCTGTAGACAACATCGTCCGGACGGTTGGATGTTGCGGTCGTGAAAGTGAACGGCGCAGAGTCACGCCGGAT
>JBEBAF010000239.1:0-16698 GCA_041159045.1 Actinomycetota bacterium | reverse complement strand
CGGCATACCCCGACGCTGATCCGCCGGTACGCCCGTCAAGGTCGAGCGAAACGGCTGCGACAACGAATCCAACAAAACAACGGTGAAGACTCGTCGCAAGAATCGCATAACGAGTTTTCCCGCACGACAGTTGCTCGGCCACATCGCGCCACTGAATTGACGACGTTTGCCCCTCGCCACCGAGCCAAGTGCGCGTGCGATCATAGAAATAAGCCGCACCGAAATGTCCGATCGCGACTGCCACGAGAACGCACACGAGATGAAGTTGTGTCAGAGCTGCGAAGGCTGCAGCGCCCACCACACCCGCCACGACGCCCAGAATCAACATCAATGAGTCGGCGGCCACGAGTTCGTGCTGACGAACCAGGTGTCGAACACTTGCCACCCTCGCGGTGTACAGCAGGCGGGATGCACACAGGCAAAGAACAAACACCATAAGCGTGACGGCGCGGATATCGACCATGATTGCGAGAATCGCCACAACTGCGAGAATCGACCGCAACGCCTGTCCGGTTACGAGAACCTGCTTGCGCGGCCACCGATCAGCAATCACTCCTGCAATTGGTCCCGCGAGTACGAGCGGAATTGCCGTCGACACCGCGGCCTGACCGAGGAGTAGTGGAGTCGGGCCGTTCGCGTCGGCGAAGAGAAGCGCCCTCGCTAACACGAGCAGCATTGCCGCATCTGCAGTCTGCGAAATGAATTGACCGGTGATGACACGCCGAAAATCGTCGAGACGTAAGAGCGATCGGCGGGTGACGTGTAGTCGCTCGTCGTGACGTACGAGTTCCATCAGCTGCATCTCACGAGTGATCGACTCACAAGTGAAGATTGACAGAGTTTTCGCATTGCCGTCGGCGTTTTGGGTGAACGGCAAACGTCGTTTTGATGATTTGATGTCTAACGAAGTCGACTTGTGAGTGAACGGTCCGTGACACTACCGAGGCTTTGCCAAAAGAGAGATTTCAGTTAACAGAAAGACGGCAGCGTGTTCACGTGCGACGTTTACTTTCACGCTCACCATGAAAACAACACGTAGAGCTCCAAAACGCTTCAAAGTGATCGGTTCACTGGTGATCGCAGCATCGTTGTTCGCCGCATGCGGCAGCGATGATTCGACGTCAGAAAATGAGTCGACGACCATCGATACCGCAACGATCGAAGACACAGCCACAACGGTCGCCGAGGACACCGCGGCCACCGTTGCTGACGGTGCGGCATGCACACCGGATCAAGCGCTGATCGACGGTGCCAAGGAAGAAGGCCAGGTCAACCTGATCGCACTCCCCGACAACTGGGCGAACTACAAGGGCATTCTCGAGGCCTTCCGCACGAAGTACCCCGAGGTGAAGAACCCCGTTGCTAACCCCGACGCTTCGTCAGCAGATGAACTGACGGCCGTCGAAACCCTGAAGGGCCAGGACGACATGCCGGACGCGCTTGACGTCTCCCCCGCGATCGCTCAAGAAGTCGATGCGAAGAGTCTGTGGGAGCCGTACAAGCCCTGTAGCTGGGACGAAATCCCCGACAATCTGAAGGACGCTGACGGAAAGTGGGTTGCTGCTTACTACGGCATCATGGCCATCGGCACCAACACCACGATCGTCACCGACGGTGCACCGAAGACCTTCGCCGAACTGAAGGATCCGAAGTACAAGGGCAAGGTTGCGCTGAACGGCGACCCGCGTGAAGCCGGTGCAGCTTTCGCGGCCGTCATGGCTGCGTCGCTCGCAAACGGCGGCTCGTTCGACGACATTCTTCCCGGCATCCAGTACTTCGCCGATCTCAAGAAGAGCGGCAACCTCTCGGGTACCGATGTCACCGAGGCCACGGTCATCTCAGGCGAGACTCCGATTTGGCTCGACTGGACCTACAACTACCCCGGCCTCGCACCGAAGCTCGCAGAAAACAGCATCACCTACGAGATCAACGTGCCGAGCGACGGCGTCTACAGCGGCTACTACGCACAGGGCGTCGTTGCGGGCAGTCCGAACCCCAATGCGGCGAAGCTCTGGATTGACCACATCGTCTCTGACGAAGGTGCGCTGGGCTACATCGAAGGCGGTGCCGTTCCCGCTCGTTATGCAGCGCTTGTTGCAGCCGGAAAAGTCACCGACGACATGAAGAAGAACATGCCGTCAGAAGACCTCCTCTCGAAGGTGGCCTTCCCGTCGCAGGATCAAATTGCGAAGGCGAAGGAAGTTCTCGCCGACCAGTGGCCAAAGCTCGTCGGCTGAGCCGAAAAGAACGACGATGCCTGTTGTCCCCCTGACAGGTGGTCCTCGTGCGGGGAGTCCGGTTCGCCGGACTCCCCGCTTTGGTTTTACGGCTGCATCCAAATCGATATATGGGCTCCTACCCTTCGTCCTGTTCGTCACGATCTTTCTCGCCTGGCCCGCGTTCTCACTATTTCGCGCAGCGCTGCAGCCAACTCGCGGAGCCGACACCATCGCAATGCGCGAAGCAGTCTCCGGCCCATATCTCGAATCGTTCATCTACACCTTCAAACTCAGCGCGCTTTCGGCACTCCTCGGCGCGGTTCTGGGCACCGTCATGACGGCTGCCGTGATCAGCATCAACGGACCTCGTTGGCTTCAGTCCGCAGTGTCGAGTTTTTCGGGCGTTGCCGCAAACCTCGGCGGCATTCCCCTGGCCTTTGCGTTTCTCGCCGCGCTGGGAAGCCAAGGCCTCGTCACAAAGATTCTCGACTGGGTGCACGTTGACCTCATGGCCACCGGATTCAAAATCTCAAACTTCGCGGGAATAGTGATCGTCTATCTCTACTTCCAGATCCCGCTCATGTTTCTCGTCATGTTGCCCGCATTCGAAGGTTTGAGGTCGTCTTGGCGTGAGGCATCGGCGAACCTCGGCGCATCAACCACGAGTTACTGGCGTCACGTGGGACTTCCCATTCTCTCCCCGGCGCTGCTTGGTGGCTATCTCCTTCTCTTTGCAAACGCGTTCAGTGCGTATGCAACCGCCTACGCACTTTCATCCGGAGGTGCCCAACTCATACCCGTACAAATTCGCTTCTTCCTTCAGGGCAACACAATCACGGGCAAGGACAATCTCGGCTACGCAATGGCCGCCTGGATGATTCTCATCATGATCGTCACGATGACCGCCTTTCTTCTCTTGCGGCGACGCGCCGAAAGATGGCGCCGATGAAATCGACGAACCGCGGCCCCTTATGGGCATGGCTAACTCTGACACTGTTCGGACTGTTCTTCGCCGTACCAATGATCGCGATGGCGAGATTTGCCTTTCAGCGCATTCCGGTAGCCCTGCTCGGACGCCACACAATCCTCAGGAAATGGACCGTCGACGGTCTGACAGAAATGTTTCGGGACCCAGATTTCAAGCCGGCTCTCATCACCAGTTTGAAGTTGGGTCTGCTGACGGTCCTTCTCACTCTCGTCTTGATGGTGCCGACGATCCTCTGGGTGAATCTTGTTGCCCCACGGCTTCGCAATGCCGTCGAGATCGCGACGATGTTGCCCTATGTCGTTCCGCCGATTGCGTTGGTCGTCGGCGCAGGTGGCGCTTTCCGCGATTTCGCCCCATGGTTCCTTCGCAGTGACTACTGCCTCGTTCCCTTCTACACAATTCTCGCCATGCCCTTCACTTATCGCGCGCTCGACACCGGACTGAGATCCATCGACCTGAGAACACTTCTCGACGCCAGCCGTTCGCTGGGGGCATCGACACCGCGCGCGATCTATGAAGCCGTTCTACCGAACATGCGCTCATCATTGATCGGTGCAGGTTTTCTCACCGTCACGGTTGTTCTCGGCGAATTCACGATCGCAGCGCTCCTCCTCAAGCCGACCCTTCCGCTGTACATGGCCCAGTCGCAAGGTCGGAATCCGCAAGGCGCTCTGGGCCTCGGCATTGTGATGCTCGTTGTCACCGCCGGACTGTTCTTCGTTTCGACCCGACTCCAACGACGACGCAACCCGCTGCAAACAATCAATCCAACGGGAGTTATTCCATGACACACACCGATGTTCCGACGCCCCGCGGACTGGAATTCTCCAACATCACGAAGCGATTCGGTTCAACCGTCGCCCTGCACGAATTCTCGTTGACTATTCGATCCGGCGAACTCGTTTCCCTCCTTGGCCCGAGCGGCTGCGGAAAAACCACGGCGTTGCGCATAGCCGCCGGCTTCGAAATTGCCGACCACGGAACGGTCAAGAGCGGAACCACTGACATCACCGCGATGCCGGCAAACCGACGCAACATGGGCATGGTCTTCCAGAGTTACAGCCTCTTTCCTCACCTCACCGTGGTCGACAACGTGGCGTTCGGGCTGAAAATGCGCAAGATTGCGACCCGGGAACGCCGTCAACGCGCGATGGAGATGCTCGAACTCGTCCGACTCTCCAATCTCGAAGATCGCTATCCGCACCAATTATCAGGCGGTCAACAACAACGAGTCGCGCTTGCACGCGCGCTCGCCATCAAACCCTCGGTCTTGCTTCTCGACGAACCGCTGAGCGCACTCGATGCCAAAGTAAGGGAAGAGGTACGACAGGAAATTCGGCTTCTCAACAAAACCCTCGGGACAACAACTCTCTTCGTGACCCACGACCAGGACGAAGCGCTCGAAATCTCGGATCGCATTTGTGTCATGAACCAGGGTCGCGTCGAGCAAGTGGGAACACCGACCGAGGTCTACGACCGACCTGCGAATGACTTCGTCGCCGACTTTGTTGGCGAAATGAATACGCTGCAGATTGATGGACGAAGCGTGAGAATCCGACCCGAACGTGTCCGCCTTGGTGAGACCAGCTCTTCGATGCTGCGCGGCGACGTCGTCTTGACAACATTCAAGGGCGCCGTCGTCCGATATGTCATTCAGTTACCGGACGGCCGAACGTTGACCGCGAATCACCTCAATGAGCCCCGCCAACCCTTTCGAGCCGGTCAGAACGTTGGCATACACATCGTCACCAATGAAGGAGAAGTTGAATGATCCTTTCCCACTCAACGATCGACGAATTCACCAAAAATGGCTGGGTCGTCACCAATCTCATAGATCCCACTGCGCTCACCGAAATTGCCCGTTGGGTCGGGGATATTTCAGGCTGGTCCGATGACGGCCCATGGTTGCAGTACTACGAAATGACAGACGGAGGGCCAAAGATTTGCCGATCCGAAAACTTCACTCCGCATCACGCCGGTATGAACCAGCTGTTGAGATTTGGAAGTCTTGTCGAAGCGGCAGGAGATCTTCTCGGCGAACCCGCAGTTCTCTACAAAGAGAAAATCAACTACAAGCTTTCCGGTGGCGCGGGATTCTCGCCCCATCAAGATGCACCCGCCTATCGATTCGTTGACACCCACATCAGTTGCATGATTGCGATCGACGACTCGACTACCGAGAATGGCTGCCTCGAAGTCGTCTCAGCGATGCACAACGAGATCCTTCCGATGAATGATTCCGGATGTATCCGGGAAGACATCGCCGACGCATTCGATTGGACCCCAGCCGAAATGCGCGCCGGCGAGGTTCTCTGGTTTCATTCTCGTACGCCCCACCGCAGCGGACCCAACAATTCGGGTCAAGACCGTCGCGCGATTTTTCCCACGTACAACGCCATGCGCGAAGGCGATCTGCGCGACCGGTATTACGAACAAAAAGCTGCAGAGTTTCTGGCCGCTCGCCGAAATCATTCCACAGTTCAAGTATCTCTTATCGGCGATTTTCAAGGAAGACCCGTATGACATCCCCCGTGATCGACCTAATCGACCGCCTCTACACGACCTGGGGTCACGACAACTACAGCGAATCGGTCTCGCAGATAGCGCACGGCGAACAATCGGCTGCGCTTGCGATCGAAAGCGGATCGAGCGAAGGTCTCGTCCTCGCTGCACTTCTTCACGACATCGGACATCTTTTGGTTCTTGATTCGACGAATGGATCGCCTCAACTCGACAGCGACGACAATCATGAATCAACAGGCGCACGCTTTCTGGCTACACACTTCGGCATTGAAGTAACGGCGCCGATTGCCCTTCACGTCGCGGCGAAGAGATATCTCTGCTACAGCGATGCCCAATACTTCGCCACTCTCTCACCCGCGTCGGTTGCAAGTCTGCGATTGCAAGGTGGACCAATGCGAGGCGACGAGGCCGCCCGATTCGAACGTAGTCCACATTTTGCGCACGCGGTGCGCCTTCGTCGGTGGGACGAAGATGCCAAAGTCGCCGGCCTTTTGACACCTTCGTTTCATAGCTACCTGTCGATGATGGAGCGAAACCTCGTCGACAAACAATCTCGTCGCGCATCCGTATAAAGGGCGCACCGCAGCGCGCCGAAATCCCTCGGGGTTCTCGGTGTGTAAGTACTCGTTTTCCGAGTCATTTCACACCGAGAAGCCTCAGAAGTTGGTGATGGCTCCGGTTTCGGCGCCCTGCACGAGCTTCGCGTACTTGCCGAGAACGCCGGTGGTGTAGCGCGGCGGGTTCGGCTTCCAACCTTGCCTGCGCTTGGCGAGTTCGTCGTCGCTGACGAGAAGGTCGAGTCGCTTTTGGTGCACGTCGATGAGAATGCGATCGCCGTTGCGCACGAATGCAATCGGGCCACCGTCAACCGCTTCGGGTGCAACGTGACCGATGCAGAAGCCCCACGTGCCACCACTGAAACGACCATCGGTGATGAGCGCACAGTCGTATCCACGACCTGCGCCCTTCAGCGCGCCGGTGATGGCAAGCATCTCGCGCATTCCGGGGCCACCCTT
This sequence comes from Actinomycetota bacterium, assembly GCA_041159045.1. GTDB lineage: Bacteria > Actinomycetota > Acidimicrobiia > Acidimicrobiales > Ilumatobacteraceae > F1-20-MAGs119. The sequence goes on along the minus strand of JBEBAF010000239.1, from coordinate 9,952 downwards.
CGGGCCTTCGTACCGAATGACCAGCACGTCACCGGGCTGGATCCTGCCGGCGAGTATTTCGGCCATCGCACCGTCTTCGCCGTCGAACACGCGCGCATTTCCTTCGAAGTGCATTTGGTCGTGCGTCAGACCGGCAACCTTGACGACCGAACCCTTCGGCGCAAGCGAACCGGTGAGAACGTTGATGCCACCCTCGCTGTGAATCGGGTCGGACAGCGGGTGAATCACATCGCCGTCGGGCGCAGGCGGATTGATGTCGGCGAGGTTCTCGGCCATGGTCTTGCCCGTCACGGTCATGACGTCGCCGTGCAGCAAACCGGCATCGAGCAACATCTTCAACACAACCGGAACGCCGCCGATGCGGTCGATGTCGGACATGTGGTACTTGCCACCCGGCTTCGTATCGGCGATGTGCGGCACCTTCGCAGCGATGCGGTTGAAATCGTCGAGGCTCAACTCGACACCGGCTTCGTTCGCGATGGCGAGGAGATGCAATACCGCGTTCGTGCTGCCACCGAAGGCATTCACAACCGCGATCGCGTTTTCGAATGCCTTCTTGGTCATGATGTCGCGCGGCGTGATGCCGAGTCGCAACATGTTGACCACTGCTTCGCCTGCGCGACGTGCATCGTCTTCACGACGGCTGTCGATTGCCGGCGGCGACGCCGTTCCGGGAAGGCTCATGCCGATTGCCTCGGCAATCGACGACATCGTGTTGGCAGTGAACATGCCACCACAGGCACCTTCGCCCGGGCATGCCTTTTCTTCGATGGCCTTCAATTCCGCATCATCGATCGTGCCGAGCGCATGAGCCCCAACGGCTTCGAACACGCTGGTGATGTCGAGCGCCTTGCCATCGTGATGACCCGGCATGATCGAACCGTTGTAAACGAACACAGATGGCAGGTTGAGACGTGCAGCAGCCATCAGCATCGCGGGAATGCTTTTGTCGCAACCAGCAAGACCGACGAAACCATCGAATCGCTCGGCATGCATCACGGTTTCAACCGAGTCGGTGATGACCTCGCGGCTGACCAACGATGCGCGCATTCCTTCGTGACCCATCGAGATGCCGTCGCTGACGGTGATGGTGCCGAACTCGAGGGCAACGCCACCCGCCTGTCGAACGCCGTGCTTTGCGAATTCGGCGAGCTTGCGCAATGTCATGTTGCACGGCGTGACTTCGTTCCACGACGAGGCGATGGCAACCTGTGGCTTCTGCCAGTCATCGTCGCCCAAGCCAACCGCACGCAACATCGCGCGTGCCGGCGCCTTCTGTGGGCCGTCGGTAACGTCGCGGCTACGCGGCTTGATGTCGACTGGAGTGCCGTCGGGCTTGCTTGTCATGACGCAAGGCTATTCGCCGAAGTCGTTCTCAGGCGGGGCTGGGAACCTTTTCATTGGTTGGCGCCGCAACGGTTGCCGGTGCACGACCACCGCGCAGGAATGCCCAACCGATCGGGATCAGGTACGCGAAGTACGCGATCACGCGGATGTTCTCGGCTTCGTTGTGCCAACCGAAGAAGCCCTTCATGAAGTCATAGAAAGTGCCGCTCGACCAGGCACCCGACGTGATGGTCCATGCCGGCTCGACCAACCAACCCGACTCGAAGCCGAGAAGCTCGCGGTACTCGTGGAAGAACTTGCCGAAGAGGCCGGCGGCGAAGAGGATCAACAAGACTCCGGTGACGTTGAAGAACGCGCGGAGGTTCAACTTGTTGCCACCCGCGTACACGAGGCGGCCAAGAACCGCGGCAACGACAAGCCCGAACAGACCGCCGATGACAACACTCGAGCCGCTTGCCGATGTGGTCTCCGCGGAGATGAGGAATAGCACGGTTTCGAGACCCTCACGCAAGACGGCGACGAACGCGATGGTCGCCAATGCGGTGTGCGTGTCTGCACGGTCGACTTGCGCGCGAAGTTCTGCACCGAGACCGCGTGAGTTCTTGCGCATCCAGAAGATCATCCACGTCAACACCGAGGCTGCAGTGATCGCAATGGTTCCCTCGATGAACTGCTCGGCTTTGCCTTCGAATTCGCCCACGAAGACGTGGAACGCAATGCCTCCAACAAGACACAGGCCAGCGGCCAGACCGGCCCCACGCCAGACAGCGATGGTTTCGCTCGCACGATTGCTCTTCACCAGGTAGGCGATCAGAATCGCAAGCACGATCGCGATCTCGAGACCTTCACGCAGTGTGATGAGGAAACTTGCTCCCAACGGGGGACCTCCAGGGTAAGAGTGAACTGTAAGGGATACCTAACTAAATGTTAGGGAGACCAAACAGATTTGTCAACCCCCACGCCAACCGAGGTCGACAGGCTGAATTTATCGCCGGTCGGCCGGGGCTCCGAAGCCGAAGAGGTTGCTGCCCACCTTGCGCATCTGGATCTCTTCACTTCCCTCGGTGATCCGGTAGCGGCGGTGATGTCGGTAAATGTGCTCGAAGGGCATGTGCCGCGAGTAGCCGACTCCCCCGCACGTTTGCATCGCGCGGTCGGCGGCCTCGCATGCCAGCCGGTTGGCCCGGTAGTTGCACATTGCGACGAGGTGCGTGACTTCCATGTGGTGCTTGTTGTCGAGCGACCAAGCGGTGTAGCGCACGAGCTGGCGCAACATGGCTGCTTCGGTGTGCAACTCGACCAGCGGAAACTGGATTCCCTGGTTGCTCGACAATTTCTTGCCCCACGTGATGCGACTGTTCGCATATTTCACCGCTTCGTTGATGCAGTACTGCGCGGCACCCAACGACGACGCGGCCTGACGAATGCGATTCTCGTGAACGAAGTGCTGCGCAAGTTCAAGGCCGTGGTCGACACGACCGAATACCGCATCGTTGCCGACTCGCACGTCTTTCATACTGACTTCGGCATGGTCGGTGGGCATGTTGAAGGTCCACCAGAAGAATTCGACCTTGAAACCGGGCGAATCGGTGGGAACAAGGAATGCAGTGATTCCCAACGGGTCGCCCGGCTTCCCACTGGTGCGCGCGAAGATGATGTCGTGGGTTGCGTGATGCAAACCACTGTTCCAGCGCTTCATTCCGTTCAATACCCACTCGTCACCGTCGCGGTACGCAGTTGTTTCCAGATACGTGGCGTCGCTGCCGTGATTGGGTTCGGTCAGACCGAATGCCAAACGACGTGTGCCGTCGAGGAAACCCGGCATCCACGCCGCCTTCTGTGCCTCGGTTCCGAAGTCGCGCATCATGAGAACCGTCGGAAAGTTGCCGACGATGCTCGATTCGTTTTGCAGATCGTTGTGCAGACCAAGACCCTTGGTGGCGAGGTGCTCGCGGATGATCGCCATTTCGAGGTTGCTCGCGTTGCGACCGCCGTACTCTTTCGGAAGTGCCAGGCGCAGCCAGCCGGCCGCATCGGCGCGACGACGCATTTCACGCAGCAGCGCTTCCCAATCGGCGCGCGGCACGCCGTCGTTGTCGAAATCGGTGCGCGCCCACTCGCGGCGGTGATCGAAGAATCGGATGTTGTCGTCTTGATTCTCGAGCGGCTTGATTTCCGCTTCGATGAATGCGTCGAGCGCATCGAGCGTGGCCTGAATTTCCCCCGGGATTGCAAAGTCCATGCCCCCGAGGGTAGGCGACGGGTTTCACGCCGCCCGAACGCGCCCGCTATCGGTTACCGATGGGTAGGAAAGGCAAGATAGAAGCGGATTTCAACAGAAAAAGGCCATGAAGATGTCAACAACCCCAGTGTCCCGTGTCGGAGTCGTCGGATGCGGATTGATGGGTTCCGGAATCGCTGAAGTGTGCGCCCGCGCGGGCCTCGACGTGATGGTGCGCGAAGCCAACGCGGCCGCAATGGAAGCGGGCCAGAAGCGCCTGGTGGCATCGCTCGATCGCGCACTCGGCGCGAACAAGATCACCGAAGACGACCGTGATTCGGCGCTTGCCCGCCTCAGCTTCACCACCGACATGGCCGATTTCGCCGACCGTCAGTTGGTCGTCGAAGCAATCGTCGAAGACGAAGCCCTGAAGACCGATGTGTTCGCGCAGCTCGACCGCTACGTCACCGACGACAACGCCATCCTTGCGACGAACACGTCGTCGATTCCCGTGATGAAACTCGGCATGGCCACGAAGCGCCCCTCGCAGGTCGTGGGTATCCACTTCTTCAATCCGGTTCCGGTGTTGCGGCTCGTCGAACTCGTGCCGTCGCTGCTGACCTCGCAAGACACCGTCTCGCGCGCCGTCGACTTCGCGGAAACCACGTTGAACAAGCGCGTCATCCATTCGAACGACCGCGCTGGTTTCATCGTCAACGCATTGCTCGTGCCCTACATCCTGTCCGCAGTCCGCATGATGGAATCGGGTTACGCATCCGCGGAAGACATCGACCTGGGAATGGTCGAAGGTTGCGCACACCCGATGGGTCCACTGCGCCTTGCCGATCTCATTGGCCTCGACACCGTCGGCGCTATTGCCGAAAGTCTGTACATGGAATTCAAAGAACCGCTGTACGCCGCACCACCGTTGCTTTCACGCATGGTTGATGCCGGTCTTCTCGGCCGCAAGGCCGGCCGCGGTTTCTACGACTACACGAAAAAATAAGAAAGAGGAAACGAGCCATGGCTGATCAGCAGTTCTCGCTCGACGAGGAACAACTCGCGTTTCGCGACGTCATCCGGCGTTTCGCCGAAGAAAAAATTGCACCGCTCGCGGCCGAAACCGACCGCAGTGGCGAATACTCGTGGGACGCTTTCAAGGCGCTCCAACAAATGGAACTCACCGCCCTGTCGTACCCCGCCGAATACGGCGGAAGCGGCGCACCGCTCGTCACACAAGCGGTCGTCGCCGAGGAACTCGCCCGTGTGTGTGCCAGCACGAGCCTCATGTTCCTCATTTCGAAGTTGGGCATGCTTCCCGTCATCAATTTCGGCAGCCATGAACTGAAGTCGAAATACCTGCCACGTATCTGCAGCGGCGAATCACAGTGCAGTTACGGACTCTCCGAAGCCGATGCGGGCAGCGACGTCGCATCGATGACAACGCGCGCCGTTCGCGACGGCAACGACTGGATCATCAACGGGTCGAAGATCTGGATCACCAACGCCAGCATCAGCGACTTGTACACGGTTTTCGCACGCACAAGCGACGATCGCCACAAGGGAATCACCGCGTTCCTCGTTGAAGCCGATTGGGGCGTGCACGTCGACAAACTCGAGCACAAGCTCGGCATCAAAGGTTCACCAACAGGGGTGATCCGCTTCGACAACCTGCGCGTTCCCGACGCAAACCGCATCGGTGAGGTTGGCCAGGGATTCGCAATCGGTATGCACACGCTCGATCGCAGTCGACCGACCATAGGTGCCCAGGCCGTCGGTATCGCGCAAGGTGCCATCGACTTCGCCGTCAATTACATGAAAGAGCGCAAAACCTTCGGCGCCGCACTTGCAACGCGCCAAGGTCTGCAGTGGATGGTTGCCGAAGCCGAGATGCAGGTCGAAGCGGCCCGCACGATGGTGTACCGCGCATGCGCAGCAGTCGATGCGGGCGACCAACACGGCGACCTGTCAACGCTCGGCGCGATGGCCAAATGGTTCGCGTCCGACGTGGCGATGAAGGTCACCACCGACTGCGTGCAGTTGTTGGGCGGCTATGGCTACACCAACGACTTCCCGGTCGAGCGCATGATGCGCGACGCCAAGATCACACAGATCTACGAAGGCACCAACCAGATTCAGCGGATGGTTGTTTCAAAGAAGATCTTCGGCTAGTCGACGACTGCCGGCACGTCACAGCGAGGACGTTGCCGGAGCAAGACACCCGACGATGAAAGCGAGGCGGCCCGCCTCGCCCGCAATGTCGGCCATGTGATTGCAGTCGAGGTCGATGACCGCGACAACTTTGTCGTTTTCCCACCAGAACTTTGCGCCTGCGTGGCCCTTGTTCCAGTCGTTCAACTCGCCGAGCAAGAAATCGCTGCACTCGATACCGCGCGTGATCGTTGAAGACAGGCGGCAAATCGGGTGGCGGCCACCGTGCACCTCGGCACGTACCTGGACCAGGTCGACGAGAAATTCAACGGCACGATCGCCGTCGCGCATGAAGTCGATACCGGCGTTCGACAATTCGCGGCGCATCGTGCTGCCCCATTCGAGTGCCACCGGATCGATGAACGGACATGTGAGGGTCCAGCCATTTCCAACGACGCGACAACCGTTTCCGTTTGGTCCGTCGACGTGGAACTCAACGGTGTCATCGGCATCGTCGGACATCGTGAAGTCGCGAAGGACGCGCGCAACGATGCTTACGGCGCTGTGAAAACTTGCCGTGCCATTGGTTTCCGCGGATAGCGAAACAGTTGCTCGGCCCTGAGCGTGGCCCGACCAATCGCTGTGGAATGCGATGCGACCGTTTTCAACCACACACCACAGGGGTGGTCCGTAGCCGGGAAAGTCGACACCGATCGGCGGTGTGCGGGCCGCATCGAGAATGTCGGCCAGGCGTGCGCCCGAGACTTTGGCCGTGCATTCGACCGAGTCGAGTTCGAAGACCTGGCCGGGTTCGAAGTTGGGAACGTCGTAGGCCAGCGTGACATCGGGGAAAGTGATCACAAATGAGTCGTCGTCTCCGAGTGAAAACTTGCCATCGGTTGCGGACTTGGCGACGTCGGTGACCGCATTCGCGGCGCGCGCAGTGAAAGGGACACGGAACGAACCGGCGACTCCGGAGTCGACTGCCACGTACTCGAAGTGGAACCTGGACGAAGCGATGTGCCAAACGCGGCGACCGCCGGCCACCTCGAGCCACATGCGAAACCAACCGTTGTCTTTGGCTTCGAACGCGTTCACGAAGTGCCACAGGCGCCACCACTCGTCGAATGGAATTTCTTGCGGATTCTCGGCGAATCCGTCGCGGTTGCCGGGGCTCATCGATACATCCTCGGGTGAACGCGCGACGTACCGACTCCCGGTTCGAACGGAGACGACACGGGGTCGGGAGTCGGCACGAAGTCTGACGACGAGATGTCATCGTTGGATTGATCGACCACCACACCACACGAGGCGCCGACGCGCATGGCGAGGTCTTCCAGCGCATTGGCCAAACGGGCCGCAGCGGCGAGGTCGAGCCCGGAGAAGGAAACACCGTCGCCATCGAGCGCAACCCATGCGCTCTTGTCTGCCGTTGCGGGCATGATCGACAGGTCACCGAGTGCACGTACGAGGCGGCGGAATACCGCCGCAGCAGCAGAGCGCGTGGGGTCTGTCGGGGACGGTTCGGTGGACAATGTGGGCTCCTTCGTGCCGATCGGGAGCCCAGCGTGACAAAGGGGTGTCAGACGAACGTCTCGGGTGGCGGCCCTCCCACCAAAACCACTATTTTCAGGGGTCTCGCCACCGGTCCCGGTGGCCTCACAGGGGGCAGACATGTTCGACTTCAAGGGAAAGACCGTTCTCATCACGGGTGCCTCGTACGGCCTCGGCGCAAGCTTCGCCGCCGGGTTTGCCCGCGCCGGCGCCAACCTCATCCTCACGGCCCGCAGCAAAGATCTCCTCGAGCAAACCGGCGAGGAGTGCCGCAAACTCGGCGCCAAGGTTCTGTGCGTCACCGGTGACGTTTCGGTGGAAGACGACGTGAAGCGCGTTGTCGCAGCCGGCATCAAAGAGTTCGGCGGCATCGACACCCTCGTCAACAACGCCGGCATCTCCGACGTGAAGGGCATCGGCGCCGAGCGCTTCCCCACCGACTCATTCGACAACATCATGGCCGTCGACCTGCGCGGCGCATTCCTCTACATGCGCGAAGTTGGTCTGCACATGTTGTTGAAGAAGAGCGGCAACATCGTCAACATCTGCTCGATCATGGGTAGTGGCGCAAACGAGATGAACATCATCGCCTACACGGCGGCGAAGGGCGCGCTGCGCAACATCACGCAACAGCTCGGATGCGAATGGGCCGACCGTGGCGTGCGCGTCAACGCAGTCAGCCCGGGCTTCATCATCACCGAAATGACGCGTGTCGCACTCGAAGGCATGGGGATGGACAAGTGGATCGCATCGCGCACTCCGATGCGTCGCCTCGGCGAAGTCAGCGAAATCGTTGCCCCCGTCATGTTCCTTGCCTCCGACATGGCCGGCTACATCACCGGCCACGATCTCTTGGTCGACGGTGGCACCAACGCGGCGAACGGCTACTACCAAATTCAGCCGATCCACCATGCGTGGAACGCAGCCGATGCACCAATGGCACCCGGCGCATACGAAGGCCTCCTTCCGCGGCCCGAGTGGGCAACGCCGTTGCTGCCGGGCATCCCCGGCGTGCACTACCCGCTGCCCGAGTAGTCAAAACGCCACGTGGGTCGCAAGCCACGTCCTTCGAACGAAGAAGCTCTCCGGTCGCTGCGCGATGCGGTGGCACCACACGGCGTGCCGAAGGGTCCCGGCATTGATGCAGGTCGCACCAAACACGACAAGCGCATCGTCACCATTGAGTTGCGCGAACCTGCAGGTGACGGAGCGTGGCACTGGGTTGAACTGAACGGCGGCTTGCGTGGCGTCATCGATGCCGAGTTCCTTACCGAACAGTCCGACTTGCGCGAATGCGACACGCTGCGTCTGCAGATCGATATCGACGCAACCTCGTTCCGAATCCTCCAGACGGTGCCGCGGTCACATCGTGCGCTCGATGACAAGCAGCGCCGAGAACGGATCCGCGAGATTCGACGCACCGAGGCGCCAAAGTCGGCCAAGAAGATCACACATCTCGAGTCCACCCCGCCCCCGGGCTTGCGGCGCGTCATCGGTGCAATCGTCGAGATGATCGACGGCAACCTCATCACCTGGCGCGCCACCGACGGTGACGAAGCGATGAACTCCGCATCACCCCGCGCCGATGAACTCGTGGCGGGCCAGCGCATCAACGTCGTGTTGCAAGAGCGGGACGGGATTCTTGAATTCGTCGATTTTGTCGCCCACACGCTCCAACCACGGCCGGCGATTCCACCACGCCCTCAACTCGGCGAGTTGGCTCTCGACGCGATGTACAACCTCGAAGCGGGAGACGTGGTCGATGCGTGGCTGTCGTTCGACGGCATTCCCGGCGCCGACGATGCAGGTCGCGAAGGCAAAACACGACCGGCGATATTCATCGCCAAACGCGGCACACGCGTCTTGCTGCGTGGCATCACCGACGGCGAGAACTCGTACGCCAAACGCGTTGGCACCGCCGCGATCCGAGACTGGCGCGCCGCGGGCCTGAAGAAGCCGAGCGTTGTCATGGTCTACGACCAGGAAGTCGACATTGCCGACGTATGGGTACGGCGCGGGCGTCTCAGCGAATTCGACCGCCGACACCTTCGCATCGGCTGACGAGTCACCGCGCTAAACGACCGGTTCGTCGAGTGCGCGCCGCGCAGACGCCGGATCGGGCGCGAAGCCTGGAGTGTCGCGACAGAACTCGACCATGATTCCGTTGGGGTCGAGGTAGTACTGCGAGTGGCACCAACCGTGGTCGACGTCCATGATCGGCTCGATACCCGCCGATGCAAGCGCCGCCTTGGCTTGGCTCTGACGCTGGGCATCAGCAGAAAAAGCGATGTGGTTGACCCAAACGGGAAGCCCATTGCCGGTCGACACGTCGGCTCGCCAGCCCGCTTTTTCGCCCATTTTGTGCATTTCGAAGAACGCGATGCATGACCCGTCACCGAGATCGAAGAACAGGTGTCGAAACCAGGAATCGGTGTCGGGAATGCGGGTCACCTCGGTGTGTACGAGGGGGAAACCGAGCAGGTCTTCGTAGAAGTGGCGTGTGGCCTCGCCGTTCTTGCAAGCGTATGCAACGTGGTGGAGCCCCGAAGTTCTGTTCATCGCACCCTCAATTTCATTCCCGGCCCTTCTGTTCAATCGATTTAGGTCTTTGGTTCTTCTTTATCGTAGATCTCGGTTCGGATCTCGAGTCTCTTTACTGCATGTATATTGTAGTTTGTT
>JBEBAF010000238.1:0-13516 GCA_041159045.1 Actinomycetota bacterium | reverse complement strand
GCAGCTCGATCAAGATGATGCTCGCCGAGGCGAACCATTCGTACCAGCCGCAGAACGCGCGCTATCTCCACAGCCCGAACATCTCGATTCCGCAGACGATTCATCAGATCGAAGTCAGTGGGCTCGATCTGTTTCGCTATCTCCCCGCGAAGCAACAGGATGAGATCTGGGAGTCGCCCGACTGGTGGCGAGTCGGCGCACTCAGGCATCCATACGCCCGCGCGTATTCGGCGTTCGAAAACCGAATTCTCATGCAGGCGCCGAGCATTCTGCCCGACGAAGTTTGGGAGTTCTGTTCCGACGATCGCATCGATGGCAACATCGACATCGCCGCGACATTCCGACGCTTCATTCATGCGATGCGGGGGAGGCCCGACCTCTTCTTCGTCGACGATCATTTCACGGCCCAATGGACTTCGGTGCGCGACGAACACGTGCGGTACACGCACCTCTTTCGTGTCGACAAGCCCGGCGAGATGGATCGCTTCGCCGCCGAACTGAGTCAGCGTGCAGGTATGGAGATCCATCCCAAGCGCCTGAACGAGGGACTCGGTATCAAGTACCGCGATGTCATGGATGCACACACGGCTGCGATCATCGAAGAGATCTACGCCGATGATTTCGCCCGCTACGGGTTCGAACGTGAAAGCTTTCCGGCCGAGCCAGTGAAACTGGTGACGACCGCCCGTGAGACTCGCGCAATCGAATACTCGCGCGACATCACCCAGCGCATGCGCCAAATCTCGCGTCTCGCCCGCGCTCGCCGCGGCTGGAAGTACGGTACGGGCCAGATCCTCGCCGATATCGGCCTGCGCGGTCGTAAGAAGCCCGTCGAGCCCCGATAGAGTTCGGCGCGCGTAGTCCTCGGACTTGCGCTGGCGACGTGGCGGAATGGCTTACGCAGCGGCCTGCAAAGCCGTTTATCCGGGTTCGATTCCCGGCGTCGCCTCTCTGTCTGAATACCCATGACATTCTGAGACGGGTACTGTCACCTCGTGTCCAGATTCAATCGCATCAGCCTTGTAAGTCGTTCTTGCGCCGCCCTTCTTGGGGTTGTCGTTCTGGTCGGGTGTGTCGGCCCGCGAGAAGGTGCCGCACCGCGCGTTGGCGAGGCGCGAACAAAGAATGGGGTGTTCGAAACCATCGGGAATTTGTTCAAGAGGAATGCTCTTATCGCAACGAACACACTTTCTTTGCCTGCTATGTCCGGATCGATCGGTTATCCGCTGCGTGTCGAGTTCGGAGGGGCTGACCCCGCGTTCGACGTCGAATACGGGACGTCGACTGCAAACTGCAATGTCGACAGTTCGACGGGGGTGGTCTCCTACAGCGGATCAGAGCGAGGCGCGTGCAACGTCTGGGCCATCCAGAAGGACACGAATCGAGGTGGGTCTTCCACCGTGACGTTTGTTCCTCCGGTCATTTCGTCGACATTGTCAACGGATCTAGTCGGCTACTTCCCATTCAACGATGCATCTTCTCTCGGCTGGAATGCTGTGACGAAGAAGGTCGACTTGAACATCGTGGGTGGTGTCGCATTCCGTCAGCAGGGCCGCTTTGGTGGAGCCGCTTACTTCAACGGTCGCGACGGGGTCATGCAGGCCAAGGGAACCTCGAACAAGACCGGTTCCCTTACGAATCTTCCGTCAGGAAACTCTCCGTATGCGATCGCGGCGTGGATCCGACCAACCGAATTCGCAAACGGAGGTCTAGTCGGCTGGGGCAAGTTCGACGGGAAAACATCGCTGGCCACGTTGCTTGTGCGGATGAACGACACGAAACGACCCGCGGCCGACGAGGTATGGGGTGGTATCACGCACGTTTGGTGGAACAACGATCAGGTGTACAAACACAACCAGCCCGTGTGTTGTATCGCGCCGTTCACCGAAGATAAGTGGGCCCATGTTGCCGTCACCTACGACGGCAAGATTCGCACCATTTACTACCGAGGCAAGGTGGTGGCTTCAGACGAACCAAAGATCGCGAACGCGGTGACGAACGAGAATTTCATCATCGGTGGGGCGATGGGTAGGCCGGGCGAATTCTTCACTGGTCGGATGGATGACGTCGCAGTGTGGAAGCGCGCTCTCTCCGCTCAAGAAGTTTCGGCTCTAGCAAACGGTTCTGTGGCAACTCCTGCGCCCGAACTCGGAACAAACTTCGTGCCTTTCACTCCTGCGCCTTGCAGTGAGCAGGGCGGATATTGCGAAGTGGGTGACAAAGCTCCTGATGGTGGCACGGTCTTCTACGTCGGAAACTTCACCGATCAATTGTCCGGTCAGTCCATGCGCTACATCTCGGCTGCGCCTGGTGACCTACTTTTGGCCATTCCCGGACTGGGCAATTCGCTGCAGACCGGTTACTGGAAGAATTGCGGCGGCAAGGTTCACCCGATTCCCGAAACAGACAAAAGTGAAATCGGTGCAGGTCGACGGAACACCGTCATTATTCGAAATTTCTGTAAGGAGTCCGCGGCCGCTGCGGCGATGGATCTTTCGATCGGGAGCTCGAAGGATTGGTTCATTCCATCCGAAAACGAACTGAACGAACTGTGCAAGTTCGCCCACAACCAGGTCACCGGCGACCCGACAATTGGATGTTCTTCGAAGCTTCCGCTCGGGCCCGGGTGGGCGAAGGATGCCTATCACGCCTACTTCCTCTCTTCGTCGCAGGGCTCGATAATCGACCAGAACTTCGCGCTGTTCACCAACATCGTCGGCAGTTTCGGCGGAGACTGGGCAAAGGCAGCCGTCCTCGTTGGAGAAAAGACCGGGGTGTTTTCCAATGTCAACTGGGGCAGTCTCCAGGCATGGCGCTTGGGGCGCAACTTCCTGAACGGTGAGCGCTATAACGACGACAGTCAGGCTTCACAGGTTCGTCCTGTCCGTTATTTTGCGCCGGGAGCTCAGGCGGCACTTACGCTCGCGCCAGCAACGGGTGTCGTCAACGAACCGATCAAATTCGCCGTATCCGGCGGATCAGGTACGGGTGCTGTGACTTACCGGGTCGTCGACGCGGGAACCGCTGCGTGCGCTACATCCGATGATCGCGCCCGTGTCGTGGCAAGCACTGTCGGCACATGTTCGGTCGTGGTTTCCAAGGCGGGATCGGGATCGTTCCGAGTGGCGCGCACCCCGGCCACACAGGTGACGATCGAACGAGGTTCGCAACCTGCATTGACTCTGTCTACGCCGAAAATTCCCGTAGGCGAATCGACCAAGTTGTTGGTCGGAGGCGGTAGCGGCACTGGTGCAGTCGCGTTGAAGATCGCCGATGCGGGCACTACAGCGTGTCGCATTTCGAATCCGACGGCCGGTGCGAATGAAGTCGTGGCCGATGCCGCGGGCACCTGTCGCGTGACCATCGACAAAGCCGGTGACACCAACTACAAACCGGCTGCGTCTGTCACGTTCGACGTGCCTGTCACGAAGAAGGATCAGGCAGCCCTATCGGTTGCTGCTGCGAACGGAGCAATCGATACGCGAGTAGCGCTCACAACTTCGGGTGGTTCTGGGTCGGGGACCGTGTCCTTCGCCGTTGCGCCGGGCGGAACTTCGGACTGCTCAATCGTTGCTGGCGCTGCCGCTGTAAGTGCCGAGTCGCCCGGTACCTGCAGACTCACAGCCACGAAGGCCGGGGACTCGGTTTTCCAGTCGGTGACATCCGCCGCGACCGAGATCACGTTCAGCGCCGTTACATGCGACGAGCGAGGTCTTCATTCCGACGGATCGCCTTGCCAGGTTGGCGACGTCGGCCCCGGTGGCGGACGCGTCTTCTATGCGTCGCCGACACCGATCGACTACGCAGAGGGAGTCAGTACGGGAGGAACCTTCCTCGAGGTGGCTCCGTCGGGTTGGTTCGGCGGCGCGGGCGAATACAGCAACGCCTGGTGTCGGTGGGGCGCCGTAGGTGTTGCTCTCAAGGCGGGCATCGGCGACGGAGCTGACAATACGTTCCGAGTCGCGATGGCCGGAGGTTGTTCACCAGAATCCGCGATGCGCAAAGTCGTCGAGGCTTCGATCGGAGGCAAGGACGACTGGTTCGTGCCGTCAATCAAGGAACTCAACGAAATATGCAAATTCGCGTACAGGCAGGCGGGGGGCGACCCTGCCGTGAATTGCGCACCGAACGGTCGGATCCGCTCGTATTTCGCCGGTCTGGCCGGCCCGGGATTTGGAACATGGAGTTCAACCGAGGTTGTCGGTGGCGGCTACACGGTTAACTACACGATGAATCTGAAGGACGGCCCGACAATGTACGACCAGCCGTTGCAGGGAAGGGGTTCCTACTTCACTGTTCGGCCGATTCGCGCCTTCGGCGCGAACAAACCGCCGACGACAGTGCCTCCTCCGGGTTTCGCGCCAACGACCACGGTGCGCCCGTAGGCGGGTGAGGCCAATATCCATGTCCGCGGCGGGCCAAGGCTCGCTTCGCGATGAGAACCGGCCGATGAATCGCGAGTGATTCGTCGGCCCTCGTCGTGTCGCGGGCCGAATTGCCAAGTAGCGCCACGTTGCTTTGGGCGATGGTGATGGGAACGTCAGGCCCCATATCGCTATCCCTGAACAACCTTTCAACCTTTCTCGGGCTACTCTCGCCACATGGGGACACATTCTTCTTTTGGACGCTCGGGACGTGCGCTTGCCGCACTGCTGGTAGCCACCCTGGCCATAGCCGCCTGTGGATCCGGCGGTGAAGGTGCATCGCAAGGATCGAAGCGAACAAAGAACGCCGCACTCGATACGCCGACACCCGTCGCGTCCGAATGTGTGTCAGGTGTGATCGGGCCCAACGGAGGTGTCATCCTCGGGACCACCGCCGGAAAAGTCGTTGAAGCCGCACCGAAGGCCGAACCAATCACAATTAGTGATGCGGTTGCGTCCCAACAAGCCGCGATCAATTACGCAAATGGTTATTCGCTAAATGGCAAGAGTGGCTGGAGCCTTCCGCCTGTAGAGGTGTATCAGGCCGTGCAGGCCGAGATCTTCCGTGTTTTCGGTTTGAACTGGTTCTGGTCTTCGACGTCATGGGGTCCGACCTACCCGATATTAATGAATATCTATGGTCGAACCGATACGAAGCAGCCCAGCTACACGGTCGTACATGCCTTGCCGATGATCCTCACGCCGTCGACTGCTGCTGCGTGCACTGTAATTCCAACGACTACGACCTCGTCTACGACAACAAGCACCACCACTTCCACTTCGACAACAACGTCGACAACGACGTCGACCATTGCACCAACGACGACAGTGGCTATGTCGGACACAAAGTGCACAACTTCATCCGAATGTGTCGTCGGAAATTCCGGGCCGGGCGGTGGAATCGTGGTTGCTGCGTACGAAGCGCGTAGCTCCGAATCGGTCGGCATCACGTATGTTGAGATGGCGCGGGTTGGCTGGGATGGACCACAGGATCCAATGATGGGCCAACAGGCAGACGCCAGGAATAAATTGGCGAGCTACACCGGAGGCGGATTCACCGATTGGCGTGCGCCGACCGAGGCAGAATTCCGGTTGATCTGCCGCACACCGATCACGCCACCGTTTACCACCACCGATGGATGTATCGCGGGTCTTGCTCTCGGAGGAAAAGATTACGGTTACGTGGACAACTACAAGTATTGGACGAACGAGAAAGTGACGTTGTCATACAACGACAGCAAGAGCTACAGCTTCTTCAATGTCAAATTGGGTGGACCTGATTACTCGGATCGTTCTCCGCGACTGCGCCCGGTTCGTTCGTGGACACGCCAGACGGTGAGCCTCACTACCGTGTCGACTACCTTGCCGCCAACGACGACCACCTTGCCCCCCATCAAAGCCTGGGGATTGGCATCTGCGACGGTGTGCGCCGACTTGCTGAATTGCGGCATTGGTCAGCGTGGCCCCGGTGGTGGACTCATCATCGGAGTCGATCGAAGCAGCAGCGAATCTGTCTACCAGCAAATGGCACCCGACGGTTGGGCGGGCACTACCGATGGCCGCGATCCGCTCGTCGATGCTGCTGAAGCCGTCAAGCGCGTCGATGCTCTGCCGCGGACCGATGGAAGCAAATGGGAGATTCCAGGCGATTTCGTCCTTCCCAAGATCTGCCACATAGCCGCGGGTGAATCCCCATCGGTCACCGAGGCATGCATCGACAACGTCCAAATCGCCCCGAACTTCGGAAGCGGACGCGGTGTGGCGAATCAAGAGGTGTACTGGTCCGGAGGTTCGAGTGGTGTAACGGGCAAGTCCGACTTTGTGACCGGCAAGAACTTCGGCGTCGTGACCGGCACCGCATACCTGCGGCCTGTGCGGACCCTGCGCTACTACCCGCCAACGACCACGACCACGATTCCACTGAGTTGTAGGGACGGCGGTGTTTGCAAGTTGGGTGACATCAGCCCGACAGGGGGCCTCATTGTCGATTTCTCGCCGCTTGGTGCCCAGTCGACTTATACCGAGATTGCCCCCGCGAATTGGCACGAGTTGATCAAACCGAAAAATTGGAACGGAACCGAAACAGACCCGTCCTTCACGCGAACTGTTGCTCAGGAGAGAGTGACTTCATACTCCTCGAAGGTCGGGCGGCAGTGGCGACTTCCGACAGATCACGAAATGAGAGCGGCCTTTTTGTTTTTCACAAACGGCTTGAAATTTGGACCGGACTGTAGTGCCAGTTTCTCATCGTGGCGCTCCGTCTCGATAGAGCAGCAGCGATTCCGGTTCGGCGGATTGTCGTATTGGATCTCGTCGAACAGTCGAACCGCGAAGTTCGACAATTTCAACTTCCTCTCGGGCGCCGCTTACTACGACGTTGCGTCGACGTGGTGGAGCAACACCCGTCCGTTTGCCGAACGGCCGTACACCGGAGGTGGCAGTCCGAAGCCGGCCATCTGGTCGACGCCGAGATGTGAATCGCAGCCGATACCGACCACGACAACGACGACTATCAAGGTTGGATGCTCGGGTTACGGTAAGTGTGCGCTTGGGGAAACCGGCCCCAACGGAGGAATCATCGTCGGTATCCGATTCAATCCCAAGACGGGTAAGCCTTCATATTCCGAGATGCAGGTGCATGCCGCGAACCGCGACTGTTCCGGAACGTCGATCGGCGACGACTGTGTCATGGGCCTTTACCGTGAGTGGGTGACGACGCGTGGTTACAACGGCGTCTTCGATGATTATCCGACGGTTTCTGAGTTGCAATTCATCGCCCGAAACCCAGCCTTGAAGGCCAGACTGAACCTCCTGGACGGCTCATATTTCTCGAATGAGTTCTATTACGCGAAGAATCTCACTTACGACATCAATGCCGACGGAACGGGGGATCTGCTTCGCTCGCTCAATTTTGTGAAAACCATCCGTGCAAAGGTTGTGAATAGCAACAGCGGTGTGCCGAGCGATTCAGAGTACGGGTACTTCCGCGGCGTCAACATCTGGGAATGCAAATACAGCTGTTCCTGATCGCATTTCTTGATTGATTTGATTTGCCCTCGACATGCGAGGGCAAATCAAATCAGGCTTGTGCGGCTGATGAGAGCATCTCCACGATGTTCGGCGGCACGAAGTTGTTTTCGGTCGTGCTTTCGGCTTCACAGAGTTCGACCATGCGGTCGACAACCTCCTGTGGATCCATTTGGTTACCGGTGACGAGGTCTTTCATCATGAGGTGCATCTCTTTGTTGGGGGCGTTGATGGCTTTGTCGTCGAACCATTCCCACATCGTGTCGGCCATGCGATCGTTGAAGCCGGTGTTGTAGGGGCCGGGGTTCAAGAGGCAGACATCGATTCCCTGCGGGGCCATTTCCGCGCGCATCGCCTTGCCCATCGCCTCGAGAGCGTGCTTGGTCATCGAATAGGGCCCGAAAGCGGGGCCGGCCATGACGCCTGCGATGGACGAGACGATGATGATGCGGCCCGAGCCGCGCTTGACCATGCGGGGAAGTGCTGCCTGGGTGACGGCGACGGTTCCGAAGACGTTGACCTCGAACACCCTGCGAAGACGCGACATCGGTACGTCCGACATCGGCCCCGTTTCTCCAGCACCCGCGTTGTTCAGAAGTACGTCGATGTCCCATTCGCGCACCTTGTCGAGGTCTGCGGGGCTCGTGATGTCGACCTTCTCGACACGGAGTGCGGGGGCTTCCTTGCGAAGTGCTTCTGCCTGTGCGGCCGTTTCGGTGGTCGCTATGACCTTGTGCCCCCGAGCCGCAAGTGCGATAGCAGCCCCTTTACCGAAGCCGGATCCAGCACCCGTGATCATCACCGTCTTTGACATGTTTCCCCCGATGTGGTTGAACGATCCCTCAGTGTCGCATCTCGTGGGCACTTGTGGTGGCTGGAGATCAGAGAATCCAGATTGTATGGTGCTTCAGTCAAGGAAAGAGGGGGCTCCATGCGCCAGAACACCACACGCGCCGGGGCCGTCGGCCTCATTGGCTTGCTCGCGACAGCGATCATTGGATGTGGTCCGCGTGAGGGCGCCACGGGCGATAGCGGCAACGGGTCGCATCGACGCGAAAGAAATGCCGAATTGCCGGCCACGTCCCTGGTGAACGGCTCTTTCACTCTCGATGGCGGCGGCTGGACAAGCAACGGCTTCTCACTCGCGAAAGGCTGCCAGGGCAGCGGAGGTGATCCGTCGCTCGGTGGCTGGCAAAAAGATGCACTTGCCTTCGGCTACTCACGGCAAACGGTTTCTCAAGCCGTGCGTATCATGACTCCCTCCACGGTGACGTTACGCATCGTCGGCGCGGTTCGTTCCGACCAAGCGAATTCCAATTTCGTCGTTTCGCTTGCGGCTGCGGGACAATCGGTGACAACCGGGCCACAAACGGGATTCCCGCTGACGACTCCGCAAGAGTTCTCACTGTCGTTGGCCACGCGCGTGCCAGGCGAGCTCGTGACGGTCTCGATCGAGGGCTCCTCGGCGAGTTACTGGGGCGGTTGTTACGGTCCGATCGTCACGAATGCGCGTCTCGAAATAGTCGATGCAACTTCGTCTGCTGCCGCCGTTTCCTCGCCCACAACCACCGGAATATCGGGGTCGACCACTTCAGTGATGCCGGCCACATCGGCATCGTCAACCACTACCTCGGAACCCCTGACCACCGTGGCCGTGACTACGACGACCACGTCGATGTCACCGATCGTCGCTACAACAATCTCCATGACAGCCGCGACGTCGTCATCGATCGCACCGACAATATCCCTGCCAACGTCAACAACGAGTCCGACAAGAATCATGACAGCAGAGGTGCGTGGCGACGGGAGGTGTGACCTTTCGGCAGGCGGCTTGTGTGCCGACGCGAATGTGGAACTCGTGAAGACGAACACAGACCTTCGGGGCTTGCGCGCTCCGGGCACCGACTTTGCGTACGCGGATGTTTCGGGATCCGACCTGACGGGAGCCGATCTGCACATGTCGCAGATCCGGTCGGTCACCGCGAATGGAGCAAAGTTCGATTCAGCGAATCTGGTCGGCGCCAATCTCGCCGGGCTCAGATGGAATCAGCCATGGTCGCAACTCAGGGCGCGGCCGCCGTCGTTCGCGAAGACCAATCTCGCGCACTCAAAATTGTGGAACGTGGATTTCAAGCAAGTAAACCTGCGTGGTGCATCGCTCATTGGGGCGGATCTCTCGGGAGCGGTACTCGACAACGCCGATCTGGAGGGCGCCGACCTTCGCGGGGCAATCCTCGTTGAAATGCACTCGCAAGGGATTCGCGCATCGAACGTGAAGTTACCGAGCAGCTATTCGCTGATGAGCGGAGCAATCGTTGGGCCGGGTGTCGATTTGAGTATTGAGGATTTCAAAACGTGGCGAGAACCGAAGATGTTCGAATCATTTGCGCGCCGCACGGAAGATTCAAACAGAACATGTGCCACTCTTTACGCGGAAATTCATCGCTCCGATTTTCCGCCAACAAATCTTGGCGCATTCCGTGGAGCCTCGTTCAAGAATATGAACCTGACGGGTGTCGATTTCGGTGGTTTGGACCTCACGGGGGCCGACTTCACCGGCGCTGACCTCACCCGCGTCAATTTTTCGGGGGCGAATCTTTCCCGTACGAATTTCGCCGACGCCACCGTGGTCGATGTGGACTTCAGTCGAGCGATACTGAGCGGAGCTCGCCTCGACAGACCAGGTGAGTTCACGAACATCAGATCGAGCTGCACGATGGCATCCTCGTCTGATCCTGTGCGACTGCCGCGCGGTTGGAAGCTCGATCAGTCGGTTACTCGACTCAGCGTCGAGCCTCGAGCGACTGCGAAATCGACTATTGACCATTTTTCGTTGCTCCACGGTTTCATCTTGGGCCCGACGGCTCAGCTATTTTTCTCCAACCTCTCGGGGCTAGACCTGAAGGGAATCGATCTCTCCGCGGCCGAACTTGGTGGGGTTGCAACGGCTGCCGTAGATGGAGTCGGTGTGCAGCCGCGTCGACAATCGGCCGAGCTCGCCAAACTTCCTCCGGGCTACGTGTGGAATCGCGACATCATTCTCGGCCCAGAGGCAGATTTGCGAGGTGTCGTACTCGACGGAAACGTCCTTGGAACAGTCGATCTTTCTGGCGCAATTTTGATGGGGTCGACAACGAGGAATCTCAAAGGTGACCCTCTGCTGCCTTTCGGATGGAAACTCGTTTCTGGCGTGTTGCTCGGAAGGGAGACGGTTTACGAGAATCTCGATCTTTCAGGGGCATCTCTCAGTGGCGTTGACCTGACCGACAGCACTCTGATTGCCGCGAAAATCAACACGGCCAACCTTCGCGGACTTCACACGGAGAACACTTCGTTCGTCAGCAACAAGAACCTTTGGCCCGTGCCGCCGATGAAGTTTCCGCCGGGCTATCAGTATGTGAGCGGCTACCTGTTGGGTCCAGGTGTCGATGCAACGGACTCAAATATCGACTTCACAACGATGACCAAGCCACCCACGTTGAATCGAATGGATCTCTCGTCGGCGGTCTTGGACGGCAGCAAGTGGCGCGGCGTGAAGACTCGGATTGACCTTCCGATGGGCTGGGCTCTCGATGCAGGAGGCAATCTCTTCGGACCATCGGCAAACCTTCAAGGGCTGGACGGTTCACTGCCGGGCCTCGACACAAGGCTCGTCAGGTTTCCGCCCGAATACGCATTGGTCGGCGGGCGACTCTTCGGCCCGAGATTATTGCTGTCGTCCTCTCAGGGCCTTCTTGTTCGCAATGTCGACTTGTCGGGTGCGACCGTTAGTAGTGACTTCTTCACCACTTCCAAACTTGAGATGGTCAAGGGTTCCGGCGTGGTCGTGACCGGCGCAAAATCACTGAATGGATGGGGCGTGACGAAGCACGGCTATCTCGTCGGGCCTTCGGTTGACCTGAGTGACGCGAAGCTTGACGGCGACTCCGTTCCGATTTCTGATCTTTCCAACGCAATGCTGGATGGGGTACACGGCATGAATGTGACGTTTGTCGATCCTCTTCGATTGCGACTGCCGCGTGGTTGGCGATACACGCGCGGTCTCTTGCTCGGTCCAACGGCAAATTTGTCGGGCGCAAACCTCTCGGGGCTGAAGCTCGATGACGACCTGTCGAACGCCATTCTCGAAGACGCTCGGGGGACCAACATCACTGGTCGGCCGAAGCTTCCGGAAGGCTGGTTGATCGTTGACGGCACCCTCGTTGGGCCGAAAGCGAACCTGGTCTGCGGCAAGATTGTCCGATCGCAAGTGAGCGGTGCGTACGCCGGTGAATTCGGGTCCTATTTCGATCCGAGTGAATTCGGTGTCGAACCTCCAAGCAACCCGCTCTGCTGACACTTTGGGTCAGAAGATGACGAAAACTTGACCCTCGAAAACAGGGCTTGCGTCGATGTCGAGGAAACTATTCTCGTCTTCGTGGAATTCTTGCCGCAGGGATGCCACTGCCTCGGCTGAGGCGGTGGGTGGGTTGCGGTAGATCTCGCTCACGCCGTCGAACGCTGGTGGTGAGTTGCGCTCGCGGGCCAGCGGGTTGTCGTCTGCGTCGGCCGGGGTGTGGTTCTGTACGTAATGGCGGAAGCCGAACACCTCGGGGTTCCGCAGAGCCCAAGGGCCGTGAAGTTCGCGCCAGTGATGGCGGAACTGCTCACGGGTGATGGCAGGGTTGCGGCGGAGAATTGCGGTCATGCGGAGACCTTCCTTCGACCCCTCGAGTCGTACGTCTTCCTCAGCAATCCAGATGGGTGAATTCGCGAGATCGATGAAGGTGCGTTCGTCGTCGAGCAGCGCCTCGGATGCGGCACGACGGGCACTCGCGTCGGTCGATGCGCGTGATGGGTCGACCCACAACTCGGCGACGCCATCGAAACACGGAACGGCTGTCTCTCGCATTTCCTTCGTGGTGTGTACCTGCTGGTAGCCGATGATTCCCAGAGTTTCGGCGTGGTGTGCGACGAGCGGTGCGTGCCGGTTCAGCCAGTAGCTCTGGAACTCGTCGCGCGACAGATGAGGAAGGCGCCGAAGGGGGAAGATGATTCTCTGGCCCATGGAGAATGTTTAGTTCGGATTCCATCGGGCACTTTCATCTTGTGTTCGGGAGAAGGGTCTGTGGGAGGATGCCGTATGGCTTCGAACCGCAAGATCGTCCTCCGTTCCCATCCCCGTGGCAAGGTCGCCCCCGAAGATTTCGGGTTCGTGGAAGACGATGCGGCTCCGGTCGGCGACGGTCAAGTGGGCGTCTCGGTTGACTATCTGTCGATCGACGCGTTCATTCGCACGACGTTGGACGGCGGCGGCTTTCATCAATCGGCAAAGTTGGGTGGCGTCGTTCCGGCTCTCGGTGTCGGAACCGTGGTCGAAAGTCGTGACCCTGCATTCGTGGTGGGGGATGTCGTAACCGGTCCGTTCTGTTCGCAGGAGTACGCGGTTGTGCCCGCCGCGGCATGCGGAAAGGTCGACACGAATCTGGCGCCGGCCACGGCATTCTTGGGCGCGCTCAGCATTGCCACCGGTCTCACGGCCTACGTGGGAATGAAGTACGTCGCCAAGGTGTCGGGCGGTGAAAGCGTTGTCGTGTCGGGTGCAGCCGGTGCCGTGGGTTCCCTCGCGGGTCAAGTAGCGAAATTGATGGGTGCGGGTCGGGTCATCGGAATCGCCGGAGGGCCCGAGAAGTGTGCCTTCCTCGTCGACGAGCTCGGTTTCGACGCAGCGGTTGATTACAAAGCCGGCGACGTAGCCGGTCGTCTGGCTGAATTGGCTCCGAACGGAGTTGACGTGTTCTACGACAACGTCGGTGGTGACGTACTCGACGCGGTGCTGATGAATCTGGCGATCGAAGCGCGGGTGGTCCTGTGTGGCGCCGTTTCGCAGTACGAGAACATGGCCGATGTTCGCGGCCCGAAGAATTATCTGAAGATCGCCGAACGCGATGCGAGCCTCTTGGGCTTCACCATCTTCCACTACGCCGACAAGTCGGCCGAGGCAACGAAGGCAATGGCTGATTGGCTCCGCTCGGGTGACATCAAGGTGCGCGAGCACATCGAACACGGCATCGAGAGTTTCCCTG
>JBEBAF010000237.1:0-2576 GCA_041159045.1 Actinomycetota bacterium | reverse complement strand
CCGGGCATCCCCGAGTCGTTCAAGGTTCTGATGAAGGAAATGCAGGCGCTGTGTCTCGATGTCGAGGTGCTGTCGTCCGATGGTTCCGAAATCGAGATGCAAGACATCGACGACGACGTCTTCCGCGCGACCGAAGCACTCGGCATCGACATCAGTCGCCCCGAGCGCGGCTCCGATGACGACGACCGCGAGCGCCGCCGCGAGCGCGCTTTCTAATCCTTGAACCACGAGATCTAAAGAAACGGAAAACAAATGCTCGACGTGAACATGTTCGATCAGCTGAGAATCGGTCTTGCGACCGCCGATCAGATCCGCCTGTGGTCCAAGGGCGAGGTGAAGAAGCCCGAGACCATCAACTACCGCACGCTGCGCCCCGAGAAGGACGGTCTTTTCTGCGAAAAGATCTTCGGACCAACGCGCGACTGGGAGTGCTACTGCGGCAAGTACAAGCGCGTGCGCTTCAAGGGCATCATCTGCGAACGCTGTGGTGTCGAAGTCACACGTTCGAAGGTGCGCCGCGAACGCATGGGTCACATCGAGCTCGCCGCTCCGGTCGTCCACATTTGGTACCTCCGCGGAACGCGCAGCTGGCTTGCGTATCTCCTCGGTGGCATCGAGCCGAAGGAAGAACTGAAGGCCAAGCAGCTCGAGAAGGTCATCTACTTCGCTGCAAGTCTCGTCACTTCGGTCGACGAAGAGCGTCGTCACGCCGACCTGTCGACTCTCGAGGCCGAGTACCTCGCAACACTCGACAGCATCAAGAAGGACATGGATCTTGCTCTTGCTCGTCGCCTGAAGGATGGCGAAGCCGAGATCAAGGCCCTTGAAAAAGACGGCGCCAAGGAAAGCGACATCAAGGCACGTCAGCGCGTCATCGACAAGGAAGTCCAATCGATGCGCGAGCGCTTCGAGGCCGACATCGACCTCGAGCGTCGTACGTGGGACGAGTTCAAGAGCCTGCACCCACGTCTCATCATCGAAGACGAAGTGTTGTGGCGTAACTTGCGCGACCCCTTCGGCCCGTACGCCGAGTACTTCGAAGGCGGCACGGGTGCCGATGCCATCAAGTCGCTCATCGACTGCATCGACTTCGACGTCGAAGAGCAGCGCTTGCGCGAGGCCATCGAGGCCGGTGGCGGTCGCAAGCCGTTGTCGGCACAGCGCCGCCAAAAGGCAATCAAGCGTCTGAAGATCGTTGCGTCGTTCAACCAGCGCGACGAGCAGGGTCGTCGCTTGAACAGCCCGAAGGCAATGATTCTCGATGTCGTTCCGGTGATCCCGCCGGAGCTGCGCCCGATGGTGCAGCTCGACGGTGGTCGCTTTGCGACTTCCGACCTCAACGATCTCTACCGTCGCGTCATCAACCGCAACAACCGTCTGCGTCGTTTGCTCGACCTCGGTGCGCCCGAAATCATCGTCAACAACGAAAAGCGCATGCTGCAGGAAGCCGTTGACGCCTTGTTCGACAACGGTCGTCGCGGTCGCCCCGTCACCGGTCCGGGCAACCGTCCGCTCAAGTCGCTTTCCGACATGTTGAAGGGCAAGCAAGGACGCTTCCGCCAGAACCTTCTCGGTAAGCGCGTCGACTACTCGGGTCGTTCGGTCATCGTGGCCGGCCCGACGCTGCGTCTGCACCAGTGCGGTTTGCCGAAGTTGATGGCACTCGAACTGTTCAAGCCGTTCGTGATGAAGCGTCTCGTCGACCTCGAACTTGCGCAGAACATCAAGTCGGCCAAGCGCATGGTCGAGCGTCGCCGCCCGCAGGTGTGGGACGTTCTCGAAGACGTCATCAAGGAACACCCGGTGTTGCTGAACCGCGCACCAACGCTGCACCGTCTCGGCATCCAGGCCTTCGAGCCGGTGTTGGTCGAGGGCAAGGCAATCCAGATTCACCCGCTCGTGTGCACGGCATTCAACGCCGACTTCGACGGTGACCAGATGGCAGTTCACCTGCCGCTGTCCGCCGAAGCTCAGGCCGAAGCTCGCGTGCTCATGTTGTCGGCGAACAACATCCTTTCGCCCGCATCGGGTCGCCCCATCGTGACCCCGTCGCAGGACATGATCATCGGTGGCTTCTATCTCACCGAACTCGTCACCGGTGCACCGGGCGAGGGTCGCGTCTTCCAACATCGCTGGGAAGTGTTCCGCGCGCTCGACGAAAAGTCGGTCACGCTGCACACGCCGATCAAGTTCCGCGAAACGTTGTCAACGGGCGATCGTCGTCTCATCGACACCACCCCGGGACGTTTGCTCTTCGAAGAAGCGCTTCCGACCGACTACACCGAGCGTTTCGGACATATCGCTGAGCCACTGAAGAAGAAGGAGATGGGCCTCATCGTCGAGCGCCTGTCCGATCACTATCCGAAGTCGGTCATTGCGCAGTCGCTCGACAACATCAAGAACGTCTGTTACCGCTACGCGGCGCAGTCCGGTCTCACCATTTCCATCGAAGACGTGAAGACCCCTGCATCGAAGCGCCAGATTCTCGATGAGTTCGAAAAGCAGGCCGACAAGGTCGAGAACCAGTTCCGCCGCGGCATCATCACCGACGGTGAACGTCGCCAGCAGGAAGTGCG
>JBEBAF010000236.1:0-4294 GCA_041159045.1 Actinomycetota bacterium | reverse complement strand
GAGGTGACGGCCAGGCGATCTGCGGCACACGCCTGATCCGGTGGAGGCTGCTGCGTTCCCGCCCTGACCTGGTTGACCGGGCCGACGTTGCACAGGACCCGACCGCCACCTCACTTGCTGCGCTAGTCAGGCTATACGTGGATAGCCTGCGTCACTCGAAGCTGCTCGGCTTCGAATCAATACGGAAGAGTGCGAGAGCGGCCGAATCGGCAGCACTGGAAATGCTGTGACCTCGCAAGGGGTCCGTGGGTTCAAATCCCACCTCTTCCGCCAAACATATGTCTGCAGAAATTTCGTCGTCCGTGCCGCTATCGGCGGTGTCATGGTCGGCGTTCGTCGAAGCGCAGCCGCGATTGGCTGCTTCGGTGGCCGCTCGTTTTTCTGCGCACCCGCACCACATTCTCGCGACGCTCCGCACCGACGGGTCGCCACGCCTCAGTGGGACGAATGTTTTCATCACCGACGAGGTGCGGCTGGGTTCGATGCCGAATGCACGCAAGGTTGCCGATCTGCGTCGCGACCCGCGATGTGCCCTTCACTCGGCACCGCTCGACGAACAACTCATCGGTGGCGACGCGAAACTCGATTGCGTTGCTCGCGAAATGTCGATTCCCGACACCAAAGCGTGGCTCGCATCAACGGGTCATCCCACCGGCGACGGGGACGGCTTCGTGCTCATGATCACCGTCGCGACCGTCACCACCGTGACCGACGGGCAGCTGATCGTCGAAACCTGGAGCCCAACCTTGGGCGCCCGCACCATTGTTCGCTGACGCGCGGCGTCAGACGTTGTTGAATTCAGCCAGCAATTCGTTGCGATAGCTGTGCGTGGAATCGAAGCGGGCGAGCAGATACGGACCCGACAACATCGGATCGTGTTTCGGTTTCTCACCGTCGGCCACGCAAGATGGCAGACATTCGATGTTTGCCCAATAGGGCGGAGTGACGAACAGCGGAATCGAATAACGATCGGTTTGGCGTGGGTTGATGACGCGATGGGGATTCGACACCCAGCGATCGTTGGTCCAGATCGCCATCAGATCGCCGATGTTGACGACGAGCTGATCTTCGGGAATGAGAACGTTGATCCATTCACCGCCGCGCTTCATCACCTGAAGGCCACCGACGCCGTCGTCGCTGAGCAGTGTGATAGAGCCGTAATCGGTGTGTGCTCCGCAGCCCAACTGGCCCTCGACGGGTTGCACCGTGTCCTGCGGCGGATAGTGGATGAGACGCAGGTTGTAAATCGTGTCGCCGAGTGAGAGGAAGTGTTCGAGAGGAAGGTCGAGCGCCAATGCCATGGCACGCATCATGCGTTCTGCCGCATCGACTGCTTCTTCGAAGTAGCGGTCGTATGCCTCTTTGAACCCGGGAGTTGTTGGCAGTTGGTTCGGGCCGTGGAGCGGGGTGCCCTTCTGCACTTCGGGGTGGTCGGGGCCGTGGTCGATACCGGTGTCGAGCGTTTCCTTCAGATCGCCGGCCATCGTGTTCTTGTCGTCGAGCGTCTCCGTGGCGATTCCGACGTAGCCCCGATGGCAATTGGACTTCCCGATTGCAATCGCGTTCTTCACGTCGTCTGGTTCGGCGAAGAACTCTCTCGATGCCTTCAGCATCGCCGCCTTCGTCGAGGTGCTGACCCCGTGGTTCTTGGCGGCGATGAAGCCGGTGTGTCGGAATGTTTCGTCGAGCAGACGTACCTGTTGACGGGCCGCATCGGTGACCCCGAGGCCCTTCGCGAAAGGTGCCAAGTCGATCGTGGGAAGACCTTCGCTCATGATCGAACGGTAACACCGGCGGCCGATTCGCTACATTGCCGAATATGTCGTCAAACGAAAAATCAAGCGCCGATCTTCACGTTGCCGATGAAGCGGCGATGCGTGACGCGCTGGGCGAGGCTCGCATGGCGCTTGCCCACGGCGACGTACCGGTGGGCGCAGTGGTCGTGCACGACGGCCGCATCATCGCTTCACGCCACAACGAGCGTGAAAAGAACGGTGATCCCACGGCACACGCCGAAGTGTTGGCGCTGCGTGATGCCGCTGCACAGTTGGGTCGTTGGCGCCTCGACGACTGCACGCTGTACGTCACCATCGAGCCGTGCATCATGTGCGCAGGCGCTCTGCTGAATGCACGTATCGGCCGTTTGGTCTTCGGCGCGGCCGACCTGAAAGCCGGCGCCACGTCGAGCCTCTACAACGTGTGCGCCGACCCGCGGCTGAATCACAATCCGCCCTTCCAACACGGGGTCCTTGCCGCCGAGAGCGCCGCATTGCTGTCTGATTTTTTCGCCGAACGCCGATAGCGTTCCCGAACGGAAGGGTGCCAGAGCGGCCGAATGGGACGGTCTCGAAAACCGTTGTGGGTTTGTGCCCACCGTGGGTTCAAATCCCACCTCTTCCGCCAGAAGGCCCGCCGAAAGGCGGGCTTTTTCTTATGATCCGCGGGCCACGAGCGTTCTTCGGTACTCCAAGGCTTCTCAGTTACAGGTTGTTTCCTTCTCGGGAATCTTCAGTGCGACGAGATAGTCATCGACCAGGTTGCTGACACATTCGCTCGTGCCGTAGCCCGTGTGTTGGTCTTTGGTCGCGATGATGAGGCGACCGTCAGTGAGGGCGGCGGTCATTTTGCGTGATGAC
This sequence comes from Actinomycetota bacterium, assembly GCA_041159045.1. GTDB lineage: Bacteria > Actinomycetota > Acidimicrobiia > Acidimicrobiales > Ilumatobacteraceae > F1-20-MAGs119. The sequence goes on along the minus strand of JBEBAF010000236.1, from coordinate 1,658 downwards.
TCGAGGGGAGTTGCGGCGTCACCGGTGGTTCCCACAACGACGATCGGGGAAGAGCCGATGTTGGTCATGTTCTGCTTGGGTGCCGACTTCACCGGCCACAACGCACAGTTGTAGCCAACGGCGAAGAACTCACCGAGTCGCGGAGCAATGGCCTGGAACTGTGGAATCTCGCCCTCGACGTCCTCAACTTTTTCGCCTCCGTTGTCGTCGATGCAGGTGATGGCCACGAATGCCTCGAGGAGGTTGTCATAGCTGCCGTCGGAGCCGCGTTGGTAGTAATCGTCGTACAAGGCGAGAAGTCCGGTGCCGTCGGCGATGGGCTTCTTGGTTGCGTCGGCAATCGCCTCGGCCAAGGTGGGCCACATCGACGATGAGTACATGGCGTCAACCGTGGCGGTGTATGCGACCGTGCTCGTCACCAAAGCGCGTTTGTCGCTGACGAAGAGGGGATCGCGCTCGACGCGTTTGATCATCTCGTCGAACAACGCAGCGGGCTTTCCGTTGTTGTACGCGGCGCACGTTGTGCGAGAGGCACAATCGGCGAAGAACGCGTTGAGTTCACGTTCGAAGCCGGCGGCTTGATCGAGGCCCGATTGCAGATACGAAGCGTTCGGGTCGGCGGCACCATCGAATACCGCGGCGCGCACGGTGTCGGGGAAGAGGTGTGCCCAGGTTGCGCCGAGTTCGCTTCCGTAGGAGAAGCCGAAGTACGAGATCTTGTCGAGAGACAAAGCACGTCGGATCGAGTCGATGTCGCGAGCGCTGGCAACGGTGGAGATGTAGGGAAGGATCTCGCCGCTCTTCGCTTCGCATGCGTCGTTGAAGGCCTGTGCGTCGTCGATGATCTTTTGGCGCTGTTCCGGTGTTTCAGCGGTGATATCGCCTGCGAAATACGGATCGATCTCGTCGACACAATCAACGAAGGGTTCGCTTGCGCCGGTGCCACGAGGGTCGAAGGCGATGATGTCGAAACTGTCGAGAAGTTTTTGGCCGAAATAGAACTCGGCGTCGGGGGCCATTGACGCACTCTCCGCGCCGGGTCCACCGCGGTTCACTATGAGTGCACCGACTTTCGTCTTCTGTTTGTCGGCAAGCCGCATCTTGACGTTCAGTGTGAAGGTGCCGACTTCGGGTTTGTCATAGTCGTAGGGCACCTTGAACCTGGCGCAACGGATCGGCGACTGCTTGTTCTTCGAGCACGGAGCCCAAACGATTGGCTCGACGGGATAAAGCGGCGTCGTAGATGTTGTTGTTGCCGGAAGAGTGGATGCGGTCGTATCGGCGGGCGATGTATCGGATGTCGAGGTGTCGGCCGAGGAGGTATCGGAAGACGATGTTTTGGAGCTGTCGGAGCCCTGAGAATTGCCGCATGCCGAGATGAGGAGAGCCGCACCGATGACGCCGATACAGACGGTGCGGAAGGACATGGGTCGGCGCATGAGTTCGTAGGCTACGACCTCTAGCCTCACGGGGGTGCGCATGAATCCCCACATGATGTTGCCCGGTGACGCAAGTGCGGTCGCAGGGGCAAAACTTGGGCGGCGCTCGCTCGCTCGTGTTTGGGTGTTCGCTCGCCCGTATCGGTGGGCCATCGCCGGGTTTCTCGGGGCAATTCTCGTGTCGGCGCTGCTTGCGCTTGCGCCGCCACTCCTTTTCCG
>JBEBAF010000235.1:0-3144 GCA_041159045.1 Actinomycetota bacterium | reverse complement strand
GTTTCCGGGCGTGCCGTGAACAAAACACCGATGACCGAGAGACCAACGACGACTGCCAAGACACGTGAGGCGTAGGTGAACAGCCACACAAGCTGACGACTCTTGTTGTTCAACAGTTCCCCCTCAAACGGGGGAAACGCTATCGCTTGGGGGTCTCGGCACCCCGACCGTTCAAGGCCCGGAAATCTTGGAATAATTGGAGACGAATCCACTCGACGGTCGTCGTCGGTGCAAGAGGGGCAGATCCATGAAGTCGCGAGTTGTGTCAGTGGTGATTGCTGCGAGTTTGGTTTTGGCTGCCTGTGGTGGCGGATCGGGCGGCAACTCGTCGGGCGTGGCGCGAAACAACGCGCTGTCCACGGGCATCGACAGCGGTCTTGCGATGGACAAAGACTCGTTCTCGTTCGCGAATTTTGGTGCGTCTGCAACCGCCGAGCAGTTCGATGGGTCCGACCTTGCCCAGATGTTCGGTGGATCGAAAGATGTCTGCAAGGACGGGCAGGCGAATCCATGTGTGCCCGTCGCTGAAGCTGCGGTGTGGGCGCGCATGGTCAATCAGGCTCGTCAATCCGGCCACTGCGAGGGCTTCGCCGTTCTTGCTGCCGAACGCTTCTCCGAAAACGCGACGCCGCGTTCGGTGGAACTCAAGAACGAGGGCGATGTGACGCATGGTTTGATGCGGGCGTTCGCGACACAGTTCCTTCCGGAAGTGCAGAAGGAAACGACGAACTGGCAGAAGAAGAAGCCATCCGCGATCGTTGATGAATTGTCGAAGGCCTTCGAGTCGAAGTCGGTTCCCTACAGCATGGGTTTGTACACCGACACCGGTGGCCATGCCGTGTTGCCGCGATCGATCAAGTTCCTCGACGGACGAATCGCCCGAGTGTCGATTTACGACTCGAACTGGCCGGGCGGCGATCGTTACGTCGACATCAACACGAACGATGAAACCTGGAAGTTCTCGTACTCCGGAGCCGACCCCGCGAACGACCCTGACGCATGGACGGGTGGCGAAGGCGATATCGACCTGACGCCGATGCAGACACGTTTCGATTCCAAATGTCCGTTCTGTGGCGATGGTTCGGGTGTTCAGAAAACGATTCTCGTTCTGCGCAGTGCCGATCCGAACTGGAGTGTGACGACACCTGACGGCGTGATCAAGCCCGGTGGCCCCGACACGGCTTCCGGCTCGACCCGCCCGATCAAGCGGGCGGAAGGCGACACGACCCCCGTCGACTATGTCGTCGTTCTTGACTCCAATGTCGAGGCAACGTTTCGTTTGCCATCGGCCACCAAGGTCACCGGCGTAACACCGAAGGCGGCCGTTGAATTCTCCAGTCCCGGTTCCGACGCTGGCGAGATTGTGGTCGCTGAAACCGCAGTGTCGAGTAACGACCCGACAACCGTGCTCACCCTTGCAACTGGTGACCTTGCTGCCACGGCCAACGGTGCACAGACCAATCTCGAGGCATCCGCCGAATCGATTGCGGTCAAAGTTGAAACAACCACGGGTGAAACGATCAACGTCAGCGTCACCCCCGATGCGCCCGCTGTGGAAGTGAAAACTGCGGGAAACCCAACTCTTGCGAAGGGCGTTGCGTACGAAGTCGTCACTCAAACGGGGGCCAATGAAGTGACCCGCGAAGTCGCAACCGATGACGGGAAGAAGACGACGACCGTTGAAACCGGATCGATCGCCGTCAGCAAGGTCGAGGCCGATCTTCCACCCGCTTTGCAGTATGCCGATGTCAGCCCGGCGCTACCGCCGGCTGAGACACGAACCTTCGAAGAAGCAATCCGCACGAAGAACGCTTCACTCGATTCAACAACGACAACCACATCGACGACCGAGCCCGAGACGACCACCACGGTTACGACGACCACGGTGGCTCCGACAACCACCACCACTGTGGCGAAGTCGACCACGACCACGGTGAAGCCAAAGCCGACCACGACGACGGCTGCACCCACGACAACAGTCGCTTCGACCACCACGGCAGCATCAACAACAACCGTGGCGGCAACAACGACGACCGAAGCTCCAACGACAACGGTTGCGGCAACGACAACCACCGTTGCTCCGGCACAGCCGAGCCAACCTCAAATCACAGAGGCTGACCCGTGGGTTGCGTTGGCGTCGGCGCCCGGAAACACGCAGGCCCGCGACGTCGCGTCTGACGGCGTGGGCAACACGTATGCACTTGGCGCGTTCTGTAATTCCTCGGTGAACATCGGTGGCACCGTCTTGAACGGCGCGAACGTGGTGGGCCAGGCGCATTGCAACATTTCGGTCGCGAAATTCGACAAAGAGGGATCGGTCGTCTGGGCGCGAGCCATTGTGGGGAGTGGTCAACAGAACTGGGGTACCGCGATCGACGTCGATACCAATGGTGATGTTTACGTGGTCGGCGATTTCACGGGGTCAGCCCTCAGCTCCGGATCGGTTGTGCTTTCCGATCAGGCATCGGGACAGTCGAACAACGAGTTCGTGATGAAATTCAACTCTGCCGGCGTTGCGCAGTGGGGTCGAGTCCTCGGTGGCACAACCACCACGAAAATTGGTTGGGCTGACATCGCTGTGGAGCACGGAGTCGCCTACGTGACGGGAACGATTCCGGGACAAGGAAATTCTGTCGTGCTGGGCAACAACACACTCACGGCACAGGGTTCCGAGGATTTCTTCGTGACACGGCTCGACGTGAACACCGGCGCCTACATCTGGGCAAATCGATACGGGTCAGTTGGCGGCGCGACAAGCCTTGCCGTTACCGATGTTGACCCGGTGGGGAACCTTTACGTGTCGGGGACATTCGACTCGTACGGTCTGATCTTCGGCACTTTGCCGCCGCTCGTCAACACGTCGGCATATTCGACCGACGTGTTCGTCGCGAAGTTCAGCGAGCAGGGAGCACCGACGTGGTCGGTGAGGGGTGGTGGAACCGCCGCCGACAGCGTTGAATACATCGGGGCAAGCGCCACGGGAGCGTCTTTCGTGGTGTCGATGGCCAGCAGTTCCGCAACGTTCGGAAATTTCAGCGTTACCCGATCCGGTAACCAGTCAACTGCCGTCGTCAATGTGTCGTCGTCGGGTTCATTCGAAAGCGCGTTTGCATTGACGTCGGGTGACTTCTGGGCAACCGGGGT
>JBEBAF010000234.1:0-7238 GCA_041159045.1 Actinomycetota bacterium | reverse complement strand
ATCTCAGCTCAATACTCCACCACGGCGTTTGCCCGTCGGGTCGAGGAGTGGCTGGCGGGGTCGGCGAGGGGTGCCGATTTCGGCGGTATGCCCCTATCCTTCTAGAGCCCCTTGCCGCAGTTGGCGCAGGGTCCGAAAGAGAACTCATGGGTACTTACTCTCCGAAAGCATCTGAAATCACCCGCGCTTGGCACGTCATCGATGCCGAGGGCATGGTGCTCGGTCGTCTCTGCACCGAGGCCGCGCGTCTTCTGCGTGGAAAGCACAAGCCGATCTTCGCTCCGCACATCGACACCGGTGATCACGTGGTCATCGTGAATGCCGACAAGGTGGTGCTCACGTCGGGCAAGGCCGACAAGGAAATGTTCTACCGCTACTCGGGTTACCCGGGAGGTTTGAAGAGCGAGACGTACCAGCAATTGCTCGACCGTCGTCCGGCCGAAGCCGTGCGTCGTTCGGTTGCCGGCATGTTGCCGAAGGGCCCGCTCGGACGTCAGATGATCACGAAGTTGAAGGTGTACGCCGGCCCGGATCATCCGCACGTCGCGCAGAATCCCACACCCGTCGTTTTGAAGAAGGCAGCCGCCCGCTGATCGCGGATCCGGCACATACACAGGTTCGATAAGGAGACACCGTGGCAACTCAGCCGCTCACCCAGACCACCGGTCGTCGCAAGGAATCGGTCGCGCGTGCACGTTTGCGCACCGGCTCGGGCGTCGTCACCATCAATGGTCGCACGTTCGAGGATTACTTCCCGATGGCAACCCAGCGCATGGTCGTTGCCGAAGCGTTGCGCGTCACCAGCACCGACACGGTGTACGACGTCGATGCGACGATTCACGGTGGCGGTGTCAACGGTCAGGCCGGCGCGCTGCGCATGGCAATTGCTCGTTCACTCGTCGAACTCGATGAAGAACTCCGCCCCGCCCTGAAGAAGGCCGGCCTCCTCACCCGCGACGCTCGTCGCAAGGAGAGCAAGAAGTACGGTCTCAAGAAGGCGCGCAAGGCACCGCAGTTCACCAAGCGCTGATTCGTCTTGTTGCGATTCGGCACCGACGGTGTCCGCGGAGTTGCACTCCGCGAGGTCACACCGAGCGCCGTTCAGTTCTTCGCCCGCGCAGCCGCGCGGGCGTTGCGCTGTCACGAGGTAGTTGTCGGTCACGACCCGCGTGAATCAAGCCCGCAATTGGCCCGCGCCGTCATCGACGGTTTTCGGGCCGAAGGCGTCTCCGTTGTCGACCTTGGTATGGCGCCGACGCCCGCCGTCGCGCACATCGCACACGAACGGAGTAGCGCCGCCGCGGTCGTCACGGCATCGCACAACCCGTACACCGACAATGGCGTGAAGTTCTTCCGCAACGGTGGCGTGAAATTGAACGACGACGAAGAAGTCGAAATTCAACGCATTTACGAGGAGTTGGTTGCTGCCAACACCGAATTCGTCGAGCTGTCCGATCAACCGACGATCGGGTCGCTCGACAGCTACGTCGCGCACGTCGTCGCATCGGGTGCCGATGTCCATCGGGGTACGCGCGTCGTCGTCGATTGTGCGAACGGTGCAATGAGCCGCGTTGCGGCGGAAGTATTGAATGGGCTCGGTCTCGACGTTCGCCTCTTCAATTCGCAACCGACCGGGACCAACATCAACGTTGACTGTGGTGCCGCCCATGCCGAAGCCCTGGCATCACTCGTCACCGAACACGAATGCGACCTCGGTCTCGCCTTCGATGGTGATGGCGATCGACTGATTGCGGCCACGTCACGTGGCGAAATAGTTGATGGTGATCACATCATTGCGATTGCTGCGGACGACCTTCACCGACGCGGTCAACTCGTCAACGATTCGGTGGTCGTCACCGTGATGAGCAATCTCGGTTTTCAGCGTGCAATGTCGGCCGCTGGTATCACCGTGCACACGACCCCGGTTGGCGATCGATCCGTGTTACTCGAGATGGAGCGCACGGGCGCCGTTCTGGGTGGTGAACAAAGCGGTCACATCATTCACCGCGGTTTGGCGACCACCGGCGACGGTCTGCTTGCGGCCGTGCAGCTGATGGCCGCATTGGCACGCAGTTCACGAACCATCGACGAGGCCGCGCGCGGCGCGATGAGCGTGTACCCACAAGTTCTCATCAATGTTCGCGTCGAGGGCAACGCGAAATCGGTCGTCGAAGCGAGTGCCGATGTGATTCGCGAGGCTGAGGCGCAATTGGGTGCCGAAGGTCGGGTGCTCGTGCGGGCAAGCGGAACCGAGCCGTTGGTTCGCGTGATGGTCGAGGCGTCCGATGCCGCAATTGCGCAGAGTTTGGCGCAGCGAATTGCCGACCACGCCGCGAAGGTCCGAGGGTAAACTTCTCGATATGTGCGGCATCATCTGCGTTCTCAGCCGCAAATCCGATCGAAACCCGCCATCGCGCGACGAAATCCTGGGCCTTCTCGACAGCGCAATCGCAGGTCTTTCTGCGGCTCGCACCGAACTTGTTGCCGAGGTTGCGGAAACTCTGTCCCGGGCCGACGAACTCCTGAAGGGCGAACCCGGAGTTCATGCACTGGTTGGTGATCGTGAACTCGTGGTCGGAATCACGTCGCGCCTCGGCCAACTCGAACCCGCGATCTTGGCCATCGAAGGTCTCATCGAGTCGAGCGACGATGCCAACGCGATCGAACAAGCGTCCGGTTCGCTCGCCGCAATGAAAGACGCCGTGTGGGCGTTGCGCAACGATCGTCTCCGCACCGCCCGCGAAGTCGAGGCGCTCGCAGGCTTGCGTTCGGCACCCGAGGCGATCGACGGTTACTTCGCCATCCAACAGGCGTTGTCCGCCATCGACCGTATGGAAGTGCGCGGTCGCGATTCTGCCGGTATCGGTGTCGTTGTGTGGGGTCACGGTTGCACGTCAAGCGATGCGCCGGTCGATGCCACGCTCGATCACCGCCGCGAAGATCCTCTGTTTGTTTCACGGTCACTTCGTGTGGATGGTGACGTGTGGACCTTCGTGTACAAGGCTGCGGCCGAAATCGGTGAACTCGGCGACAACACCCGTGCAATGCGTCAGCAGATACTCGACGACAATGTTCTTCGTCACGTCCTCACGCACCCCGGCGCGCGCGTCACGATCATTGGTCATACGCGTTGGGCCAGCGTCGGCATCATTTCCGAACCGAACGCCCACCCCGTAACCGGTGAAGAAGTCAATCGCACATCGCCGTTGGTTCTTGCGGTGCTGAACGGCGACGTCGACAATTATGCGGATCTCAAGGTCACTCACGATCTCGCAGTTGCAGAATCGATTACCACCGACGCGAAGGTGATCCCCAGTCTCGTTGCGCGTCAGCTTCGCGAAGGTGTCGACCTGGGCGATGCGTTCGTGCGCACCGTCTCGCAATTCGAGGGGTCGGTGGCCATCGCAACCGTCAGCGTGGCCGAACCGGATCGTGTCATGTTGGCACTCAGTGGCAGCGGACAGGGGATGTGCATCGGACTCGCCGAAGACCGGTTCATCGTGGCGAGCGAGCCCTACGGCACCGTCGAAGACACCACACGCCTTGTTCGCATGGACGGCGAGGGTGGGCAAATCATCGAACTCTCGTCGGTAAACGCGGGAACTCTCGCCGGAATGAAGCGATTCTCGTACGACGGCAACGACGCACCAATCGTCGATTCCGACATCACCGAAGCCGGTGTCACAACCCGCGACATCGACCGTGGTGCCGCCCCGCATTTCCTGCTGAAGGAAATCCTCGAGGCTCCGGAAAGTTTCCGCAAGACCATTCGCGGGCGCATCCACGAAATCGGCAATCTGTTCGCCGCCGATCTCGACGAGCACGTACTTCCCTCGAGCGTGAAGTCGGATCTTGCGAGTGGTGGCATCCGCCGCATTCGTATCATTGGCCAGGGCACTGCTGCCGTCGCAGGCAGCACCATGGTCGGCCTGCTCACAACGCTCACGGGTGATGCAATCGATGTCGATGCACTCACGGCGACGGAATTTTCGGGGTTCGGTCTCACTTCCGACATGCGTGACACGCTCGTCATAGCCGTCAGTCAAAGCGGCACCACAACCGACACGAATCGAACGGTCGACCTGGCGCGTTCGCGTGGTGCGCGGGTGATTGCCATCGTCAATCGCCGCAACAGCGATCTTGCGATGCGCGCCGACGGAGTGCTGTACACGTCCGACGGTCGTGACATCGAGATGAGTGTTGCCAGCACCAAGGCGTTTTATGCGCAGGTTGCCGCCGGTGTCCTTCTGGCGTGCGCCATCAGCGACGTGGCCGGTTTGGGCAGTCCGCAAGTACGACATCGTGTCCTTGCGTCGTTGAGGGAAATCCCTGAAGCGATGCGACGTGTCATTGCCCAACGACCGTCGATCGCCGAGGCAGCGCATCGGTTTGCCCCGGGCAAGCGTTACTGGGCCGTTGTGGGCAACGGTGCAAACGCGGTAGCTGCCCATGAAGTGCGCATCAAACTTTCCGAACTCTGTTACAAGTCCATCTCGTGTGACATCACCGAAGACAAGAAGCACATCGACCTCTCGTGCGAGCCGATGATTCTCGTTTGCGCTGCCGGCCTCGAGGGCGGCACCGCATCGGACGTGGCGAAGGAAATCGCGATCTATCGGGCGCACAAGGCAACGCCGATCGTCGTGGCCACCGAAGGGGAGCAGCGATTCGATGCAGCAAGTGCCGTGCTGGTCGTGCCGGAAACCGACGCATCGGTCGCGTTCATCTTGTCGGCGATGGTTGGGCATCTGTTCGGGTACGAAGCCGCACTCGCCATCGATGCCTCGGCGCGTCCCTTGCGTGAAGCTCGCGAGATCATTCGCGACGTCGCCGTTGAACATGAAGATGCGGCCACGTTGATCGCCGCGGTCAGCCATGCCATCGCCGGAGCAGCGGGTCGATTCCACGACGCCCTGCTCACCGGTCAGTACGACGGCACGCTCGAGGCATCCACCGCCGTGCGTGTCAGCGCGGTACTCAACGTTCTTTCCGCCCGCAACCCGCTCGACGCATATCAGCGGCAAACGGGAAAGGTGGTCACGCCGGCGGTTCTCCTCGACGATCTCACCGAGGCCTTGACACGTGCCATCGACGAACTGACGCGCCCGATCGATGCCATCAAGCATCAAGCCAAAACGGTCACGGTTGGTATTTCACGTAGCGACGAAGGTCTCATGGACCGTGCTCTCGTTCAGGCCGTCGTCGAGGCGGGCGCGTCACGCGATCGTCTCACGTACCGAGCACTCAAGGTGCTCGCCGACCTCGATGCCGCCGTTGCCAGTGTCAATGGTTTCACCCGTTATCGCATCGAAGGCGGGGCGAACGACGATGCAACCATCACCATCATCGAGCGAGCGGGGCTGTCGAAAGATCTCAAGTCGCGTGTTGCCGGTGTTGCCACCCTCGTTGGTACGAAGCATCGTGTTGCGCGCGACCAGGAAGTATTCGTCACGCGAGGGCGAGCCGATGGTCGCACCGTCATTCTCGTTCCCGAAGTGAAGGCCGGGGAAACGACCGGCATCACGCTGTTGCACGTGACTTTCCACAAGAGCCTCGACGCCGGAACGATGAAGTCGGTGTTGCAGGGTTACGACGACCGCTACAACCGTCTCGTCGACTGGGTGAAGGAAACCGAGAACGAATTCCGCGACGACCTGCTTGCCGATCTACCGGTGGTCGATGCGCTGATTGCGCCGATTTCCGAAGCCGCCGAGCGTTGGCGCTCGCGCTGAGGTGCCACGTTGATCGGATTGGGTGTCGACGCGGTCGATGTTGCGAGGTTCCGTTCGTCGCTCGAACGAACACCTTCGATGCGGGCTCGCTTGTTCACCGACGAAGAGATCGCACTGGCGGAATCACGCGGGAACGATGTGGCAACGCTTGCGGCCAGATTCGCCGTGCGTGAGGCAACGATGAAAGCGTTGGGCGTGGGTCTCGGAGCCTTTGATTTTCACGACGTGTCGATTCGTCGGGCCGAAACGGGTGCACCACAAATGATCGTCACGGGTCGCGCGGCACAACTTGCCACCGACCGAGGCGTCGGCGGCTGGCATGTGTCGCTCAGTCATACCGAAACCGTGGCCATCGCCGTCGTTGCGGCACTTTGACCCGTACGCTTTCACGGGTGCAGCCGGTACTCACACCCGCGCAAATGCGGCACGTCGACCAGAACAGTGGTGTGTCGATCGATGTCCTGGTCGCCCGTGCCGGCTACGCCGTTGCCCATGCCGCGCGACTGATGATGGACGGGACGTATGGCCGTCGTGTGATCGTGGTGGCCGGAAAGGGCAACAACGGAGCCGATGGTCGCGTTGCAGCCGAGCTTCTCGAACAGCGTGGGGCACGTGTCACGGTTTTCGACGCCGAGCGCACGCCGATCGTTCTTCCGCAGTGTGATCTCGTCATCGACGCGGCATACGGCACGGGTTTTCGCGGCGACTATTCCGCACCGCACACCACGGCACCGGTTCTGGCGGTCGACATTCCGAGTGGAATCGATGCCTCAACCGGAGAAGAACACGGTCGTGTGCTGCCCGCCGATGCCACTGTTTCCTTCGGTGCGTTGAAGCCCGGCCTCGTTCTCCAACCCGGTCGTCGGCTTGCCGGTGAAGTGCACGTGCTCGATATCGGATTGGCGATCGACCGCGCGGTCGATGTTGACTCGCGTCTTCTCGGACTCGTCGACGCCGACGATGTGAACGACTGGATTCCGCGCCGAACACACTCGGCGCACAAATGGAATGCGGGGGTGCGTGCAATTGCCGGCAGCAAAGGAATGCCCGGCGCTGCACGCCTGGCGTGCGCTGCGGCATATCGGGCCGGCGCGGGCATCGTCCATCTTTCGGGTATCGGTATGTCGGCCGATCACGAGGCCCCGACCGAGGTCGTATACCGCGCGCTTCCCGATGTGCGGTGGGCAACGGCCGCTCTTGCCGACATCGACCGATTCGCCGCGGTACTCATCGGTCCGGGCATCGGACGGGGCGATGAACTCGTCGACGAATTCATCGATTTCGTCGTTCGTTGTCCGCGCCCGATCGTCATCGATGGTGACGGCCTCCAACTGCTCGGTACTTCACGCGACGGTCGGCACGGCGACGCAGCCGGTGTCATTGCACGTCGCCCCGCTCCGACGGTACTCACTCCGCACGACGGCGAATTCAGTTCGCTGGTCGGACACGAACCCGGTTCTGACCGTATTGCCGAAGTTCGTGACGCCGCTGCGCACCTCGGTGCAA